>NZ_JBAZAH010000020.1:0-27144 GCF_041672065.1 Aliarcobacter sp.
AAATTTAAAAAATAGATTAAGCAATCAAGATATAAAAACTTTAAAAGATTTTATTGATGATTTTGAATACTCTAAAGCTTTAGATATTTTAGAAAAAATAGAGGAATAAGGATTGAAAAAATTATGATGAAAATAAAAAGTATTGATATTAAATCAACAAATTGTATCTATCATAATATTGAGATTTTGAATATCCATAGGTTCTAATCTTCCTAGCTTGGCAACTACAAAATCTTTTTGAATAGTTGCTATAGTAGATTTCAATATAGATGGTTTTAAAAGTCCTGCTTTTTTCCAATCTTGTATTGAAAATTCTAAATCTAGTTTATTTTCAAGACTACTTGATATTGCAAGAATTATTAAAGTATCTCTTTTATTTTGATTATAAGTTTCAGAAGATAATACAACAGCTGCTAGCTTTATATTTTAGGCTACTTGCAAAAGGAAATTTGACTACTACAATATCATACTTAGAGATATTTATCATATACTTCATCCTCTTTATTTTCCCAAATATTTTCAAAAGATTTATTTGAAAGTTTTGATATATCAGAAATTTCACTATCTTTTGTAGTGTTGATTTGTTTATCTTCGATAATTTCTAATTCATTTGTTTTAAGATTTTTCAAAAAAAACATCAAGTGATTGTAAATACCATCACCTACTTTCAATTTTATTGTATGCATCTAAAACTCCTGCTATGAAAATAAGTAAGATTATAGCAAATTATATCTTTTTAGCAATACTTCCATAATCCAAATAAACTTCTTTAATCCTAATTTTTGATAGAATACAAACTTTAAAAAATAAGGAACAATTTATGACAAAACAAAATTTTATAGATGATTTACAAAAAATTTATGACTATTTAGACAAAGAAAAAGCAAAAACAAATGAGTTGTTAAAATTTTTAGAGAACAAAGAGTTTGATAAACTCTTGCTAATCTATGATTTTGCAAAGAGTTTAGATTTAAAAATGAGTGAAGATTTAAGATTTGCTCTTGTTACAAGGCTTGTAAATTTAAGAGATGATAGCTTAGTTCAAGTTTTGAAAAAACTTGAAAAGAGTGAAGAAGAGATTATTGAAATTCAAGAAAAAGCGTATCAATTTGTAAAAAAATATTGGCACGAAAAACATAAAAACTTAATAGATTTTATAGTTCAAAACAATCTTTTAACTCCTTTTTATAAAGAGATATTTATAGGAGTTTACAATGTTGGTCTTGCGATGTCTTCTTGGCAAAGCTCTTGGACAGCACACATAATAAATAAAATAAATAAAGAATTAATTGCTAAATTTGAAGGCAATGAAGAGAAAATTATGAAATATCTTGAAGATGAGAAGCTTTTAGATTTAGGTCATGGTGGAATTATTGCTGATAGATGTTATTCAGCACTTGTAAAAGAGAATGAAACTTATAGTTCAAAAGCATATATAAAAGCTTTCAAAAAAGAGGTTACACAAGTTGTAGATGCTCTTGAAGAGTTTGCAGACAAATTAATAGAGCTTGAAGATGATATATATAATCAAAAGTGGGAGTATGTAGCATATATTCAAAGCTTGATTGTGGCATTTGGAGAGGATAAAACAGATAATCTAGTTTCAAAATGGGCAGATGTTGATAGAGCTTGGATGAAAATTACAACTCCTATTCAAATAGGACATCCACTTGAATACTATGAAGACCACTTTAGAAAAGCAGTTGCACTAGAGTGGGATATTAGAGTTACAAATCCAAAATTTGCACAAAATGACCATAGAGTAAATAAGATAAAATCATCATTTACAAAAATATTTAGTAGTTTTGAAGCAAACGAAAGCTACAAAAAAATCTTTGATTTTAGCTTCAAATCACTTGATAAAGTACAACTTTATGTTGGAAGACCAGCTCTGTTTTTTGGAGCTGAGTTAAATGGTCTTTTTTCAGCACAAGTTGTTCCAAATGATGAAGTTGTTTCAAAAGAGCTTGGTAAAAAGATATTTGCATTTAGTGATGAGATTTTACAAAGTAGCAGAGCTAAACCATTTTTAAAACTAAGCTGTGAAATATTTGGACAAGAGTTTTTAAGAAAAGATAGAGAGTTTTTATTTAATCAAACACAATCTTGGCATAGTGTTTACGATATTAGCACTATTGGGCATGAATATGGACACATTTTATGGTGCGATGAAGAGAGTGAATCTTTAATGAATAAAACAGGAAACTACAAAAATATTGAAGAGTTCAAAGCAACAACAGGTGGATTAATATCTTTCTTTCTTGATGTCTCAACAGATGAGCTACACTTAAAAGAGCAAGTTTTAATAGATTTAATAAAAAGAAGTGTAGGACTTATCTCATGGATGGAGGTTGATGAAGTTCAACCATACTATTGTGAAGGTTTAATTCATCTTGCAGGACTTTTTGAAAGTGGTGTTTTATCTTGGAGTGATGAAAATAAAAAATTAGATATAAATATGAGTGAAGTGAACTATCAAAATCTTAAAATGTGGTATATTGAAAACTATACAAAACTAGCAAAACACTACTTAGATAAACTTGATGCTACAATATTTTTAAACCTATATGCAACAAAAGATGGAAAATATTTTATGCCAAATGATAAAAATATAAACGCTTTTGTAAAATATTATTTTAAAAGATACCAAGAGATAGGTCAAGAAATAGATACAGAGGATAAAAAAAGTAACTATATAAAATAGGATTTAAATCCTATTTTAATACTTTTTTAACTCATTTAAAAATTCAATAATCTCAACTTTTATCTCATCTTCGCTTATACCATCTTGCAAAGCACCCATTTTAACCTTTTTTGAAAAAATAGAATCAATAGTTAAATCTTTATTGATTTTATAGACAAAATAGCTATTCATAGAGTTATCTTTTAATCCCCAAGCTTTTACAAACTCTCCATTTGAGTCATTTATTAGAGTTATTTTTGAATCTTTATAAAGTTTTTCCAACTCACCCTCAACTGCCATTTTTTTAATGAGCCAAGGTGTATTTGAAATATTTGCAACAAAAACAATATTTTTATCACTAATTTTTTCTAAATCTTTGAAAACAGCCAATGAATCATGATTTAAAACAACTAAATATATTGGAAAATCTTTAAAAATTTCATCTTTTTTTCTATTAGAACTTCCACCAACTATATCAAAATATATAGGTAAACTTGAATAATTTAGCTCAATATTTTTATTTTTTGGCTCTAAAAACTCTTTTGGAGCAGTTAAATAAACCAACAAAGCAAAACCAGCAACTCCTAAAGCAACTATTTTTAATATATTTATCATTTTCTAAGCCTTTTGTCTTTTAGCCCATCTTGAAAAGAGCCTAAAATTTGTAATATTTTCATCTAATTTTTTATCTCTTAAAATATTTTCAACTAAATTGTGTGCTAAATATAAAGATAATACAAATCCTCTTCCACCAACACCATTTAGAGTATATAGATTTTTAATTACTTCCAAATTCTCATTTTTTATATGCGTTCCATTTTTTATGTGAGGATATTTTTCAAAACTCTTTTTAGAATCAACTAGCAAACCAATCATTGCAAAATAATCAACACTAGAAGCACGAGCACCTATTTTAACATCTAAAAGCTCAATATCTTCAAGTTTTTTAATACTATTTGCTTTTTCTAAAAGCTCTTTTGTATCATTTTTCATAATTTGTAATGTCTTTTCATTATGATCTATTAGATTTATATTTTTTAGTTTTAAATTATATGAACTATCACTCATATCTTCACTAAATCTATTGTGTGTTGCACCAATTGAAACTATGCCGTTATGACTTTTTGATAAAGAGCACTCTTTATGATAGTTTATATCAACTTTTGTAGAAGTTTTTACATCAATCTTTTGTCCCCAAACGGCTCTTATATCAAAATATGGCTCAGAAATTAGTGAAATATCAGCACCTGTTGCTAAAAATAGTTTATTTGCTTTTATCTCATTATTTATTATCCAAAAATCATCTTTTTGTTCAATTTTTAAAACTTCATAATCAAAAAGCTTCTCTACATCACTACTCAAAGCTTTACAAATCTCATATGGTTTTATTGTACTTCCAACTTTAAAAAAATATCCATCTTCAAACTTTTCAAACTCAAAATCCATAAATGGAATATAACTTTGAAACTTATTATCTTCATCTCTGTTTTTTGGAATCCTACAAGTTCCACAATTATCTAAAAATTGATTAAACTCTTTTTTATAAATATCTATTGAAAATTTTAAAGCTTCTGTAACCAAAGTTTTAAAGTTATTACTTTTTCCTAAAAGTGGCGATAAAAATGCTCCAGCAGCTCCACTTGCTCCAAAAGCTACATCAGAGTTTTTATCAATTAAAAGAACACTTTTTGACTCTTTTTTTAAAAAATAACTCAAAGAGCAACCAGCAATTCCAGCACCAATAATTATATAATCATATTTTTTCATAAAAAGGATTATATCAAAATTTTATAAAACTACTTTCAACCTTGATTGACTTTGACTCAAGGTTTGGATATAATGTTGCCTTGAAAAAATTTAAAAATATTATTAATTTAGGAAAGAAAAAATGGCAAAAAGTTTATATGAAACACTTGAAGTTAGCGAAAATGCAACTGCTGAAGAGATTAAAAAAGCTTATAGAAAATTAGCAAGAAAATATCATCCTGATGTAAATAAAGACCCAAAAGCTGAGGATAAATTTAAAGAGATAAATGCAGCTTATGAGGTTTTAAGCGATCCACAGAAAAAACAACAGTATGACCAATATGGTGACTCTATGTTTGGTGGGCAAAATTTTAGTGATTTTGCAAGAAGCCAAGGTGGTGGAGTTGATTTAGATGAGATTTTAAGACAGATGTTTGGAGCTGGTGGATTTGGAAGATCAGGATTTTCAAACTCTGGTTTTGGTGGATTTGGTTTTGATGAGCCCGATTTAGATACTCAAGCTCAAGTTACAATCCCTTTTGATGTTGCAGTTTTAGGTGGGAAACAGC
Source organism: Aliarcobacter sp. (assembly GCF_041672065.1). Classification (NCBI taxonomy): domain Bacteria; kingdom Pseudomonadati; phylum Campylobacterota; class Epsilonproteobacteria; order Campylobacterales; family Arcobacteraceae; genus Aliarcobacter; species Aliarcobacter sp. The sequence continues at coordinate 4,999 of NZ_JBAZAH010000020.1, forward strand.
ATATTAGTTTATCAAATGACTCTTTTGATATTAAAATTCCAGAAGGAATAGAAAATGGTCAAAAAATTAGGGCAAAAGGGAAAGGAAAATCGTATCAAGGAAGAAGAGGTGATTTGATTTTAAAAATAAATATAGCACCTAGTAATGAGTATGAAAGAGATGGTGATACATTAACAAAATATTTTGATGTTCCATTAAAAACAGCACTTTTTGGTGGAAAAGTTGAGATAAAAACAATCCATAAAGATATAACTCTAAAAGTTCCACAAAACACAAAACAGAATCAAAAATTTAGAGTAAAAGAGCTTGGAGTTTTAAATAAAAAGACAAATCAAAAGGGTGATTTATACCTTAAAGCAAATATTATTTTACCAAAGATAGAGGATTTAGATCCAAAATTTGTTCAAATATTAGAAGAGAATCTACCAAATAACTAAAGGAGAGAGTATGGAAAAAAACAGCTATGTAGAGCCTATTTTTTTAATCTCAGCAGTTGCTGAGATTTTAAATATTCATCCTCAAACTCTAAGACAATATGAGAGAGAAGGACTTATTAAACCATCAAGAACAAATGGAAAAATAAGGCTTTACTCTCAAAAAGATATAAACCATATAAAATATGTTTTAACTTTAACTAGAGATTTAGGGGTAAATTTAGCTGGTGTTGATATTATCTTACAAAAAGATAGCATTATTCAATCTCTTGAGAATGAAATTGAAGATTTAAAAAGTAGATTCTTGAAGAAAAGTAGCAACTCTGTTGTTCCTGACAAAAAAGCTTTAGTTGTTCAAAAAAGCTCTTTGGAAGTTGTGATTGTAAAAAAGTAGGACTATTTTCCTACTCTTTTTTTTGCTCCACTTATCAATCTCTCATTTGATACAATGGCTCTTGTATGAACTCCTGTTCCAATAACTCCTCCACTATCAACAACCTCTATTTCAAACTTATATAATTTCCCTTCCATACCAACAAAAGTTGCTGTTGAAATTGCTGTATCATTTTCTAAAGTTGGTGCTAAATGTTTTATATCAACTCCAACTCCAACACTAAGCTCTCCATCTTTTAAAAGATTTTTCATCATCTTAGCAGCACTACACTCCATTAAAGCTACCATTCTAGCAGTTGCAAAAACTGGCGGAAAATTATCATCAACAGATATTTGCAAATTTTCAGCCAAATCTTTATTTTGAACTTTATACTCTATTGTAGCTTTTGTTCCTATTTCTAAACTCATCTCTTCTCCTTAGATTTATTGTAAAAATAATATACTATTAAAATAAATTTAAAACTAGGATAAAAATGATAGATTTAGATAATCAAACTAATTTTGATGTAGATTTGCAGAGTTTAGAAAAAATAGCATCAACTTTAACTTCAAAAGATATAGAGCTTTTAATTGTTGATAACAAAACTATTCAAGAGATTAATAAAGAGCATAGACAAAAAGATGAACCAACAGATGTTTTAAGTTTTCCAATGGAGTTTAACTTTCCTAATATGCCATTAGGTTCAATAATAATTTCAATTGATTTTGTAAAAGATAAAGCAAAAGAGTACAGTCACAAAGAGGAAGAAGAGTTAAGTTTACTATTTATTCACGGAATTTTGCATCTTTTAGGATTTGATCATGAAGTTGATAATGGAGAGCATAGACGAAAAGAGGAAGAACTTATAAAGTTATTTAATCTTCCATCTAGTTTAATTGTGAGAAACTCTTAAATTAAGAGCATTTTTGGCAAATACCACTTAAAATAATATCAGTTTGATTTACTTTAAAATTATTTAAGTTTGAGATTTGTTTTGAAATATCACTTGAATCTAACTCTATATCCATAACAGCTTTACAATTTGAACAAACTAAGTGAGCGTGCTCATTTTTTGATAACTCATAAACTGTTTTTGCATTTGGTATTTTAACTTCACTTAAAAAAAGTTTTTCAACCATTGAGTTTATATTTTTGTAAATTGTTGCTAGTGATACAGATGGAAATCTATCAAGTAATTTTTTGTATAAATCATCTATATTCATATGTCCATTTTTATATAACTCTTCAATAATAGCAATTCTTTGAGGAGTTACTTTTAAATCATAGTTTTTTAATAGTGCTGTTGTATTAATCATAATATTCCTTAGTTTTTAGAAAATTTTTTTATTCTAACTAAAATAAGTTTATTTTTGCTTTAATCTTATTAAAAAATAAACTTTCTTTTTTAATAAGATTAAATTTTACTTTTTTAAAACCTTATTTTAGATACTATTTTTAAATTTTTTTTTTGGATTATATATTGTACAAAATTCTTTTAATACTTATTTTTTCTATATTTTTAAATGCTCAAAATTTAAAAATTGCTTCATACAATGTTGAAAACTTTTTTGATTTAAATAAAGATAAAAGTGATTACAAAGAGTATATTCCAAATAGCTCAACACTTTGGAATCAAAGAAATTTCAATATAAAACTAAACAATATTTTAAAAGTTTTAAATGATTTAGATGCTGATATTATAGCTTTACAAGAGATAGAAAATGAGAGTTTAATGAAACTTTTGAAAAAAAATCTTCCACAATATAGCTATTATAGTTTTACAAAATATCAAAACTCATCTGTTGGGCTTGGTTTTTTATCAAAAATTCCTATAAAAAGTAGCTCAAGTTTAAATGTAAAATTCTCAAATGCAATATATAGACCTATTTTAGAATCAACTTTTCAAATAGATAATATTGAATTTAAAATATTTAATAATCACTGGCCTTCAAAAAGAGCTAGTGAAAACTATAGAATAAAATATGCAAAAACTCTATACGATAGAGTAAAAACTCTTCCAAATGATTACGATTATATAATTTTGGGAGATTTAAATAGCAACTACAATGAGTTTGAAACTTTTAAAGGTGATAAAAAACTAAATCAAACAGCAGGACTTACAGGAATAAACCATATATTAAAAACTACAGTTGATGACAAATATGTAGTTTTAGCTGATATTTTAAATTATAATTTCAAAGTTCACTACAATCTTTGGTTGGATTTAAAAACTCCTCTTAGATTCTCTACAAAATTTAGAAACCAAAATAATACTCCTGATAACATAATTATCCCACCAGCTCTTTTTGATAATAAAAATTTATCATATATTTTAAACTCTTTTGAAGTTTTTAAACCAAATTATCTATTTTTTGATAACAAAGTTTATAGATGGCAGATGAGTAATGAAAAAATTTCAAAGCATAAAGGTGCTGGATTTTCAGACCATCTTCCTGTTTTTGCATATTTTTCTATAAAAAAAGATGACACAAATCCAATTTCAAAAAAAGATTTTAAACACAATATAAATTTGATTTCTGATCTATATAAAAAAGAGAAACTCCTATTTCCAATAACATTAGAAGATGTTACTGTAATTTATAAATATGAAGATAAAGCTATTGTAAAACAAGATAACAATAGAGCTATATATATTTTTAAAGATGCTAAAAATTTAAAAATAGGTTTTAATTATGACATTCAAGTAAATCAAGTGTATGATTTTTATGGATTAAAAGAGATAAAAGATTTTAATATTTTAAAAGAAAAAAATGAGCATGAAGATTACAAAAAACTATTTTTAGATGGCTTTAAAATAGATATTTTTGATTTTAAATATGAAAATGAGATTATTACAAACTTAGTTGGTACTGTAAATAATTCAAGACTGATTTTACCAAATAACAAATCAATAAAACTATTTGCAAAAGATAAAACTATTTTGCCAAAAAATGGGGCAAAAATAGAGTTAAAAGAGGCTCATTTAGCATCATTTAAAGGTAATATGCAAATAATTATTCATAAAACTAGCGATTATAAAGAGATAAAATGAGATTAATTAAATCAATATTTACAAATAGTAGTGGAATTTTATTCTCAAGAGTAACAGGTTTTATAAGAGATTTAATGACAGCTTCAATTTTAGGAGCAAATGTATATTCAGATATATTCTTTATTGCATTTAAATTTCCAAACTTATTTAGAAGTATCTTTGCTGATGGAGCTTTTACTCAAGCATTTATACCATCTTATGCAAAATCAAAATTTAAGATCAGATTCTCTTCTATTATATTTTTACAAATTTTAGCTTTTTTAATAGTTTTATCTTTGGTTGTTACCCTATTTTCACACATTTTTGCAAAGGCATTTGCAATTGGATTTACCAAAGAGACTATCGATTTAGCAGCACCACTTTTTGCTATAAATTTTTACTATTTGCCACTTATATTTATAGTTACTTTTATGGGAGCTTTACTTCAATATAAACACCACTTTGCAACAACAGCATACTCAACTGCTCTTTTAAATCTATCTATGATTGCAAGTTTGATTATTGCAAAAGGCTTAGAGAGTTATACCATAACTTTTTATCTCTCATTTGGTGTAATAATTGGTGGAATTTTGCAAGTAGCTGTTCATCTAATAGCTATAAAAAGAGCAAATTTATGCAAAATTTTTACTTTTAAAAAACATAAGAAAAAAGAGGAAAACAGATTTTATAAGAACTTTTTTGCAGCAACTTTAGGCTCTTCAACTCTACACATATCTGCATTTATTGATACTTGGCTTGCATCTTTTTTAGTAAGTGGTTCAATATCTTATTTGTACTATGCAAATAGAGTTTTTCAACTCCCCCTTGCAATTTTTGCAATAGCAACATCAATTGCCCTATTTCCAATGGTTGCAAGGGCTATTAAAAACAAAGATGAACAACAAGCTTTGAAACTTATGAAAAAATCATCTTTGATTTTGTTTGTAGTTTTAAGTTTTTCAATGCTTGTTGGAATTATTTTAGATGAATTTATAATAAAAATACTATTTCAAAGAGGTGCCTTTACAAGTGAAGACACAGTAAACACAGCACTTATTTTAACAATGTATTTAATAGGGCTTTTACCATTTGGTTTAGCAAAAATATTTTCACTTTGGTTATATGCAAAAGAGCAACAACTTTTAAGTGCAAAAATATCTATGCAGAGTTTAGCTTGGAACATAGTATTCTCTCTTGCTTTAATATATCCATTTGAAGCTGCTGGATTAGCATTTGCTAGCACTTTAAGTGGTTTTATTCTTTTTTATCTTACAATCAAAGCTTTTGGTTTTAGAAAATTTATTAATATGTTTAAAAAGGCTTAGATTTAGCATTTTTTAGATAAAATCTATGAATTTTTTAAAAAAACAGGAAGATAATGAGAAAGTTTTTAAAACAGTATACACCATTTTATAAAAATTATATTTTAGAGATTATTTTAGGTTTTATAGGAATTTTACTTGTAGCTGGTGCAACTGCTGGAACAGCTTATGCAATTCAACCACTGCTAGATGATATTTTCATAAATAAAGATGAAGAGATGCTTTATATTATGCCTGTAATAATTATTTTGCTCTATTTTGCAAAAGGTTTAGGAACATATCTTCAAGCTTATTTTGTATCTTATATTGGTCAAGATATCACTAGAATTGTAAGAGATGGTTTGTTTGGTCATATTTTAAAACTTGATTATATATTTTTTCAAAAAATTCACACAGGTGAGCTTGTAAGTAGAATAATAAATGATATAAATAGAATTCAAAGAGCTGTTTCAAACTCTTTTGCAGAGCTAATAAGAGAGAGTTTAACAATTGTTGCACTTGTAGGACTTGTAATTTACAGATCACCAGAACTTGCTTTTTATGGATTAGTTGTACTTCCACTCGCTTTTTATCCTCTTAGTCTATTAGCAAAAAAGATGAAAAAACTATCTTTTAAATCTCAAGAGAGCAACTCTGATATAACTTCAAGTTTAACAGAATCTTTTAATAATATAGAGATAATAAAAGCAAATAGCACTGAAGATTTAGAGAAGAAAAAATTTACAATTTTAAATATGATTTTCTTCAAATACAATATGAAAGCTGTTAAAACGAATGAGTTAACATCGCCTTTAATGGAGATTTTAGGAAGTTTAGCATTTGCAACAGTTGTAGTTGTTGGTGGCCTGAAGGTAATAAATGGTGAACTTACAACAGGTGAGTTTAGTTCATTTATAGCAGCACTATTTATGTTATACACACCAATAAAAAGATTATCAAAACTATATAATAGTATGCAAGATGCAATTGCTGCAAATGATAGAATTATGGATATGTTTAAAATAAAACCAAATGTTGTATCAGGAACACTTACTATACAAGAAGAGATATCAAATATTAAATTTTCAAATGTTGGTCTGTTTTATGATGATTTTGAAGCATTAAAAAATATAAATCTTGATGCAAAAAAGGGCGAAATTGTAGCCTTAGTTGGAGATAGTGGTGGTGGAAAATCATCATTTATAAATCTACTTCCTAGATTTTACGATGCAAGTAGTGGTGAAATTTTACTAAATAGCATAAATATAAATCAATTTGATTTAAAATCTTTAAGAGATAGTATTAGCATAGTTACTCAAAGAGTATATATTTTTAATGACACAATTGCAGCAAATGTTGCTTATGGTCAAGATTTAGATGAAGTTAAAGTTATAGAGGCTTTAAAACAAGCTCACGCATACGAATTTGTTTTAAAGATGAAAAAAGGCATTCATACAGTTTTAGATGAAGCTGGAACAAATTTAAGTGGTGGTCAAAGACAAAGAGTTGCAATTGCTAGAGCTTTATATAAAAATCCAAAAATATTAATTCTTGATGAAGCAACTTCAGCTCTTGACAATAAAAGCGAAGAGATTGTAAGTCAAGTTATTCAAGAGGTTAGCAAACAAAGAGTTACTTTTGTAATTGCTCATAGACTAAGTACAATTAAAAATGCAACTAAAATTGCTGTTTTTAAAAGTGGAAAAATCTTAGATATTGGAACTTATGATGAGTTATTAAATAGATGCGATGAGTTTAAAAGACTTCATAATTCAGCAAATATTTGATAATTTTTAGATATTATTTATCAATTTTTTTAAAAAGGAAATATTTTGTTAAGTTATGAAACTCTTAAAAAAGTACTATTTAAATTTGAACCTGAAACTGCACACAATATTGCAGAATTTAGCCTAAAATTTTTAGGAAATTGTAAAATTCTTAAAAATCATTATGAAAAAAAGAATTTTGTTGAAGATAAAATATTAGAGCAAGAGTTATTTAAAAGAGTTTTTAAAAATCCTGTTGGATTAGCTGCTGGTTTTGATAAAAATGCAACAATGGTAAAATCAATGAAAAGCTTAGGATTTGGTTTTACAGAGATTGGAACTGTAACTTTAATGCCACAAGATGGAAATGCAAAGCCTAGAATGTTTAGATACCCTGAACAAAAATCTGTTCAAAATGCTATGGGATTTAATAATTTAGGTGCTCATAAAGTTCTTAAAAACTTAAAAAAACTATACCCTTTTTCAATTCCAATTGGTGTAAATATTGGAAAAAACAAATATACACCTGAAGAGTTTGCAATAAGTGATTATAAAAATTTAATTAAAAAGCTTCATGAGTATGCTGATTATTTGATTATAAATATCTCAAGTCCAAATACTCCAAATTTAAGAGATTTGCAAAATGAGAACTTTATAAAAGAGCTTTTTTCAATGGCAAAAGAGCTAACAAATAAACCAATATTTTTAAAAATTGCTCCTGATATGGATATAACTCAAGCAATAAATCTTTGTAATGTAGCAATTAATGAAGGTGCTAGTGGAATTATTGCAAATAATACAACTATTGATTATAGTTTAGTTGAAGGTTGTAAAGATTTTGGTGGATTAAGTGGTGAATGCTTAAGAGAGAAATCATCTCTATTTTTTAAAGAGCTATCATTTGAGCTATTTGGAAAAACTACACTTATAAGTGTTGGTGGGATAAATAGTGCGCAAGAGGCTTATGAGAGAATTAAAAATGGTGCATCTTTAGTACAAGTATACTCAGCACTTATTTTTGAAGGTCCATCTTTAGCAAAAAAGATAAATGAGGGTTTAATTGAGCTTTTAAAAGCTGATGGTTATTCAAATATATCACAAGCAATAGGTGCAAATTTAAAATAATGAATATTTTTTTTAAATTATTTATAATAATTACTATTTTTGGAGAGTTAATGAGTGCAAATAGTTTACCAAACTACTATACAAAAACATTAAAGAATGGATTAGAAGTTGTAGCGATTCCTATGGAAAATGGCTCAAATGTTGTATCTGTAAATGTTTTTTATAAAGTTGGAAGTAGAGATGAGATTATGGGTAAAAGTGGAATAGCTCATATGCTAGAACACCTAAATTTTAAATCTACAAAAAATTTAAAAGCTGGTGAGTTTGATGAGATTGTAAAAGGTTTTGGTGGAGTTAATAATGCAGGAACTAGTTTTGATTACACTCACTATTTTATAAAAACAGCATCAAAAAATACAGATAAATCTTTAGAGTTATTTGCTGAATTAATGCAAAATTTAAATTTAAAAGATAAAGAGTTTCAACCAGAACGAGATGTTGTAGCTGAAGAGAGACGTTGGAGAACAGATAATAATCCAATGGGATATTTACAATTTAGACTATTTAACAATAGCTACATATATCACCCTTATCACTGGACTCCAATTGGATTTATGAGTGATATTCAAAATTGGAAAATTGAAGATATAAAAGATTTTCATTCAAGATACTATCAACCAAAAAATGCAATAGTTGTTGTAAGTGGAGATATTAAAAAAGATGAAGTTTTTTCACTTGTAAAGAAAAATTTTAAAGATATAAAAAATAAAAAAGATATCTCAAACTCTGTTCATATGGTTGAGCCTGTTCAAGATGGTGAAAGAAGAGCTACAATCTATAAAGATTCAAGTGTGCAGATGATTGCAATGGCTTATCATATTCCAAACTTTGAACACAAAGATCAAGTTGCTTTATCTGCTTTATCTCAACTTTTAAGCAGTGGTAAAAGCTCAATTTTACAAAAAGTTTTAGTAGATAAAAAAAGATTAGTAAATTCAATATATGCCTATAACTTGGAGCTAAAAGACCCTGGATTATTTATTTTTATGGCAGTTGCAAATGAAAATATTGATGCTTTAAAAATAGAAAAAGAGATTTTAGATATAATTGCGCAAATTCAAGCAGGAAAAGTTTCAAAAAAAGATATTGACAAAATCAAAATCAACACAAAAGCTGACTTTATTTATTCACTAGAGAGCTCTAGTGATGTTGCATCTTTATTTGGAAACTATTTTGTAAGAGGTAATATAAAACCACTTTTAGAGTATGAAAAAAATTTAGAAAGTTTAACTGTTGAAGATATTGTAAATGTTGCAAAAAAATATCTAGTTAGCAAAAATTCAACTACTATTATTTTAAAAGATGATAAATAGAAAGGGAAAAATGGAAAATATTATAGGTTCAATGACCGCACTTGTAACCCCGTTTAAAAATGGGAAAGTGGATTTAGAAAAATATGAATCTTTGATAAAAAGACAAATAGCATACGGTGCTGATGTTGTATCTCCTGTTGGGACAACTGGAGAGAGTGCAACTTTATCTCATAAAGAGCATAAAGAGTGTATTGAAGTTGCAGTTGCAACTTGTAAAGGAACATCTACAAAAGTTCTTGCTGGTGCTGGTTCAAATGCAACTCATGAAGCATGTGATCTTGCTAAATTTGCACAAAGTATTGGAGCAGATGCAATTTTATCAATTGCTCCATACTATAATAAACCAACTCAAGAGGGACTTTATGAGCACTATAAAGCGATTGCTTCAAGTGTTGAAATACCTTTTATGTTATACAATGTTCCTGGGCGTACTGGAGTTGATTTGTTACCACAAACAGCAATTAAACTTTTTGATGATGTAAAAAATATTTATGGAATAAAAGAGGCAACTGGTTCACTTGAGCGTGCTACATCAATTATATCTCAAAGAGAAAATTTCTTTGTTTTTTCAGGTGATGATGGTGTTGATTTTGCAATGCTAGCAAGTGGAGCAAAAGGAATTGTTTCAGTTACTGCAAACTTGGTTCCAGATTTAAAATCAAAACTAGTTAAATCTATATTTAGTGGTGATTATCAAACTGCATTAAAAATACACAATGATTTATATGAGTTAAATCAAGCACTTTTTTGTGAAAGTAACCCTATTCCAATAAAAGCAGCTATGTATTTAGCTGGATTGTTGGATACTCTTGAGTTTAGACTTCCATTAACAAGTCCAAGTAAAGATACAATAAAAAAATTAGAAAATTTATTAAAAAAATACGAGGTAAAAAAATAATGAATAGTTATATGAAGGGAAAAACATTAGTAATTTCAGGTGGAACAAAAGGTATCGGTAAAGAGTGTGTTTATAAATTTGCAAGCAATGGTGTAAATGTTGCATTCACATATAACTCAAATGCAGAAGTTGCACAAAATATTTGTAAAGATGTTGAAGCTAAATTTGGTGTGAAATGTAGAGCATATTCATTTAATATTTTAGAACCTGAAAAATATGTTGAACTATTTGAAGAGATTGATAAAGATTTTGATAGAGTAGATTTCTTTATCTCAAATGCAATGATATACGGACGAGCTGTTGTTGGTGGATATGGTAAATTTATGAAACTAAAACCAAGAGGTTTAAACAATATCTACACTGCAACTGTAAATGCCTTTGTTTGTGGAGCACAACAAGCTGCGAAAAGAATGCAAAAAGTTGGTGGTGGGGCAATTGTATCTCTATCTTCAACTGGTAATTTAGTATATATTGAAAACTACGCAGGTCATGGAACAAACAAAGCTGCTGTTGAAGCAATGGTTAGATATGCTGCAAATGAACTTGGTGAATTTAATATTAGAGTAAATGCAGTTTCAGGTGGTCCTATTGATACAGATGCACTAAAAGCATTTACAAACTATGAAGAGGTAAAAGCAAAAACAACTGAATTGTCTCCATTAAAAAGAATGGGACAACCTGAAGATTTAGCACAATCTTGCTACTTCCTATGTACAAACGATGCTTCATGGATTACAGGTCACACATTAATAGTTGACGGTGGGACAACTTTTAGATAATGTCGAAAAATCTAAATCTTCCAAATATTTTAGCTCTATTTAGAATAGCATTAGCTCCGCTAATGCTATGGTTTTTTCTAAATAGAGATAACCCACTTTTCTCCTCTTGGCATCCATCTTGGTTTGACTATTTTGCTGGACTTATATTTGTAATTGCTTCTGTTACAGATTTTTTTGATGGATATATTGCACGAACTTGGAATCAAATGACAAAACTTGGTGGAATTTTAGATCCACTTGCTGATAAAATGCTTGTTCTTGCTGGATTTTTGGGTTTAATGGTTATTGATAGAGCTGATGTATGGGCTGTTTTTTTAATCCTTTCAAGAGAGTTTTTTATAACAGGTCTTAGAGTTGTAGCAGTAGCTGAAGGTAAAAATGTAGCTAGTACAATGGCTGGAAAAATCAAAACTGTAGTTCAAATGATTGCAATTGGATTTTTAACTATGAACTGGCCTTTTGCAACAGAAATATTATGGTTTGCTGTAATATTAACTTTATACTCTGGATATGAATATACAAGAGATTATTTTAAAAATTAAGGGCTTTTATTGGGAACTATTACATTTTTATTAGTTTTATCTTTTTTAGTATTTTTTCATGAATTAGGACACTTTTTAGCAGCAAGATTTTTTGGTGTAAAGGTTGAAAAATTTTCAATTGGATTTGGAAAAGCAATTTATAGTAAATATTGGGCAGGTACAACTTGGCAATTTGCTATGATACCACTTGGTGGATATGTACAAATGAAAGGTCAAGATGACTCAAAACCTACTTTAGTAGAAACAGGAAATGACTCATACAATACAAAAAAACCTTGGCAAAGAATTATAATTTTATTTGCAGGTCCTTTTGCAAACTTTTTATTAGCAGCAGTTTTATATTTTTGTATGGCTCAAATGGGAGCAACTACCTTAGCTCCTGCAGTTGGTCAAATTCAAGAGAACTCAGTTGCATTTAATGCTGGAATAAAACCAAATGATGAGATAGTTAGAATAAATGATACAGAGATTAAATCTTGGGATGATATAGGTAAAGTTATCACTTCAACACAAGGTGCTTTACAATTTTATATAAAAAGAGATAATCAGCTTTTAGTAAAAATTATAAATCCTCAAGTTTCTGATGCAAAAAATATGTTCAATGAAAACATTAAAAAAAGAATGATTGGTATCTCTCCAAGCGGTAAAGTTGTAACTTTAAATTTAGGTTTTTATGACTCTTTAATTTATGCTTATGAAAAAACAATCTTTGCCTCAACAATGATTTTTCAAGGTATTCAAAAATTAATTCAAGGTGTAATTCCAAGTAGCGAGATTGGTGGAGTTATTACTATTGGAAAAGTTATAAGTGATGCAAGTCAAAGCTCTATAATAGCACTGTTAGCAATAACTGCATTAATTTCTGTGAATTTGGGAGTTATAAATCTTCTTCCAATTCCAGCACTTGATGGTGGACATATTATGTTTAATCTTTATGAGATGATTGCAAGAAAGAAACCAAGTGATCAAGTTTTTATGTTTTTAACAATTATGGGATGGATAATTTTAGCCTCACTTATGATTTTAGGTATTTATAACGATATAAATAGGATATTTTTAAATAATTAAAAGGACTTTTATGAATAAACAAACTGCTACAAAAAATTTAGACTCTTTAATTACAAAAGTGGAAGCAGCAAGATTAAGAGTTAGTGAACACCACATTGTAAAAATTGTTGGTGTTTCAAAATATTCTACAGCAAATGATGTAAAAACTCTATATGAAGCTGGTCAAAGAGCTTTTGGTGAAAACAAAGTTCAAGATTTAAAACAAAAAAGCGAAGAGCTTGAAGAGTTTCCAATTGAGTGGCACTTTATTGGAACTTTACAAAAAAATAAGATAAATAACTTAATAGATTTAAATCCTACTTTAGTTCAATCTTTAGACTCTCTTGATTTAGCGATTGAGTTAAATAAAAAACTTGAATCTAAAAATAAAAAACTATCTTGTTTACTTCAAATAAACTCTGCTTATGAAGATAGTAAATCAGGTGTTTATCCAGAAGTTGCAGTTAAAACATACAAAGATATTTTAGAAAAGTGTCCAAATATAGTTTTAAAAGGTGTTATGAGTATAGGTGCTCATGTTGAAGATGAAAATATTATAAAAGAGTCTTTTAAAACAACAAAAAAAATTTTTGATGAATTAGCTCCTTTTAATCCACAATATTGCTCAATGGGAATGAGTAGTGATTTTGAGTTAGCAATTAAGTGTGGATCAAATCTAATTAGAGTTGGTTCATCTTTATTCAAAAAATAAATAAAAAAAATTATAGTTTAATAGCTAATATTGTAGAATATGGCTTTTATTTAAATTAGAAAAAGGTGGTAATTAAATGTTTGTAAATCTTCCTACAAAGAAGAGAATCTTCTTAAATATGGTTCTTAGTCAATTAGGATTTGCAGCTATTAGTATAGTTGCTATCTTAAGTAATGAAAAAATCTGGGCTATAGTTGCTGTAAATATTGTTTTTGCAATTATAATTGGTTTTATAAGTTATAACTCAATGAAAAGAGTTGTAGGTGGAATTAATAGAGTTAAAGAGTATATTGAAGATTTAATGGATTTCATCTTCTTTAAAACAAATCATATAAGAAAAGCTGAATATATAAAAAATGATGATATTGGACAAATTTTAAAAGAGTTAAACTGCTACTTTGAAAAATATGACAAAATGAGAAAAGATGATATGCATGTTCTAGGAGAACTTGTTATTGCACTTGATAAAGTGGCTCAAGGAATATATACAACTCAAATTCACTCTGATACAAATAATTTTATGGTTCATACACTTAAAAATATTGTAAATAATATGCTTTCAAGAGCTAATAAAAATATGGAAGATTTAGTTGAAATTGTTGGATTGTATGCTGAGCATGATTATAGAAAACAGATGAATATAAACCCTATTTTAAAAGGTAAAATGAGACTTACAATGGAGAGAATCAATCAACTTGGTAGCGAGTTAAATTCAAATGCAAAACAAAATCTTGAAAATGGTAATTTATTAGAAAAAAATTCAATAGTAATGAATCAAAGTGTTGAAAATCTTGCTTCAAAAGCAAATTTACAAGCAGCAAGTCTTGAAGAGACAGCTGCGGCTCTTGAAGAGATTACTTCAATTACAAAAAATAATACACAAAATGCTTCAAAAATGGCACACTTAAGTAAAGATGTTAAAGAGTCTGTTGTTTTAGGAGAGAATTTAGCAAATAAAACAGCTCTATCAATGGATGAGATAAACTCTAAAGTTGAAGCAATTAATGAAGCTATTGAGGTAATTGATCAAATAGCATTCCAAACAAATATCTTAAGTCTAAACGCAGCAGTTGAAGCAGCAACTGCTGGTGAAGCTGGAAAAGGGTTTGCTGTTGTTGCTCAAGAAGTGCGAAATCTAGCAAATAGAAGTGCAGAAGCAGCAAAAGAGATTAAAAGTCTAGTTGAGAATGCAACAAGCAAAACAAATGAGGGTAAAAAAATATCTGATGATATGATTGAAGGTTATAATAATCTAAATAGATTAATTGGAGAGACTATAACTATTATTCAAGATGTAAGTATTGCTTCAAATGAGCAACTTAAAGGAATTGAGCAGATAAATGATGCAATTTCAAACCTTGATAGAGTAACTCAAGAAAATGCAATAGAAGCAAATAATGTTGCCACAATTGCTAATGAGACATTACAAATGGCTCAACTATTAGTAGAAGATGCTAAAACAAAAAAAGTAAGCTAAAGGAAACACAATTATGTCAAAAGAGATAATATTAGATGATTATGCATTTTTAGTAAGTGAAACAAATGAAAAAGGTAATATCATATTTGCAAATGATGATTTTTGTGAAATAGCTGGATTTACAGTAGATGAGTTAATTGGAAAGCCTCACAATATAGTAAGACATAAAGATATGCCAAAGGCTGCTTTTAAAGATTTATGGGAGACTGTAAAAAGAGGTGAAGTTTGGACAGGTTATGTAAAAAATGCTACTAAAAGTGGCGATTTTTATTGGGTTTTTGCAACTGTATTTCCTACAACAACTAGCCAAGGAACAAAGGGTTATATATCTTGTAGAAAAAAAGCAACAATTGAAGAGATAAAACAGTGTGAGTTGCTTTATAAACAGATGAGAGATAAAGAGAGATAAACTCTTTACTCTTTTGAATTGTTATCTTGAGGATTTTTAATTGAATCAATTTTAGCATCAATTAATGCCAAAGTTCTCTCTTGTGTTTTATATGAAATCTCTGGAAGATTTCCACCAAAAAGCTTGTTAGCCTCTTCAAAACCTTGAACAATTCCATCTCTACCTTTTTGAAGTTTCTCTAAATCATCTCCAGCAAAACTAAATACAAAATTTGCAACCCTATCAGAAGTTTGAGTTACTCCAAAAAAACCATCTTCACTTACAAGTTGTGTTGCTTCATCTTGAGATAGCTCCATAATAGGTTTTCCATTGTATCCAATATCAGACAAGCTCATATCATCTATTTTGCCTTTTCCACTTAAAAAATCCAAAACTGATTGTTGATCTTTTGTTATACTATTTGCATCAATTCCTGCTTGGGCAAACATACTATTTTTTGCCATAGATTTTGCATTCATCTCAAACAATATATATTGAGCATTCATAGAAATTGCTACTTTTGTAGCAGAGTTATTTATTATCTCTTCAACATTTTTATCTACATTTTTAGATGTTTGAGTAGCATCTTGTGCTTGAACTTTTTGACTTGAATTTTGCTTATAAGCATCTATTGAATTAGCAGAATTATTTGAAACTTGCATTGTTTCTCCTTTAATTTTTTAAATTGTACAATTCTTAAAATTAATTTAAACTTAATTTTTTTAAAAGCCTTTACAAAGGCAAACTTTAGTATATTACAAAAAAAATCAGGAGTTTTTATGAGAGAGTTTTTAGAAAAAGCAAAAAAAAGCAGTCATATAATTTCTACTTTACAAACTTCTATAAAAAATCATGCTCTTTTACAAATGGCAGATGCATTAGTACAAAATACAAATTTTTTAATAGATGAAAATAAAAAAGATTTAGAAGTTGCAAAGAGTTTAAACTTAAGTTCTGCAATGATTGATAGACTTCTTTTAAATGAAAAAAGAGTTGAAGAGATGGCAAATGCTATTAGACAAATAGCTGGACAAACAGAACCTGTTGGAAGAGTTTTAGATGGTTGGCTAACAAAAGATAATTTGCATATTCAAAAAGTTTCTATTCCAATAGGTGTTATAGGAATTATTTATGAAAGCAGACCAAATGTTACAAGTGACACAGCAGCATTATGTTTTAAAAGTGGAAATGTTTGTGTTTTAAAAGGTGGTAAAGAGGCAGAAAACTCAAACAAAGCAATTGCTTCAATATTACAAGAAGTTCTTATAGCAAACTCTTTACCAAAAGAGGCAATTTCACTACTTCCTGATAGTTCAAGAGAGGGTGTTGCAAAACTAATTGTTGAAGATAAATTTGTAGATTTAATTGTTCCAAGAGGTGGAGAAGCTTTAATAAAATTTATATCTAAAAACTCAACAATTCCTGTTGTAAAACATGATAAAGGTGTTTGCCACACTTATGTTGATAAAAGTGCAGATTTAAAAAAAGCTATTAAAATTGTTATAAATGCAAAGTGCCAAAGACCAAGTGCTTGTAACTCTTTAGAGACTTTGTTAGTTCATGAAGATATTTATAAAAAATTCTTAAAAGATTTAGAACCTGAACTTAAAGTTTATAATGTACAAATAAAAGCTTGTGAAAGAGCAAGAGAAGTTATTAATGCAGAACAAATTTATAAGCAAGATTTTGATGTAGAATATTTGGATCAAATATTAAATATTAAAATAGTAAATAGTTTAGATGAAGCAATAGAGCATATTGTAAAACATGGCTCTGGACACTCTGAAGCTATTTTAAGTGAAGATTACTCTGCTGTAAACAAATTTTTAGACAAAGTAGACGCAGCTTGTGTGTATGCGAATGCAAGTACAAGATTCACAGATGGTGGAGAGTTTGGACTTGGAGCTGAAGTTGGAATCTCTACAAATAAACTTCACTCAAGAGGACCGATGGGAATAAATGATTTAACAACATTTAAATATAAAATTTATGGAGAGGGTCAAACTAGAAAATAACTTAGTTTAAAAAATACCACCAAATAGCCACCATAATTTTATAAAATTTCTTAAAATTTTTGGAGGCTATTTATGACTTACTCAAAGAAGAGGTATTTTACATATCTTTTTATAACACTATTTGTTATGATATTACCATTTTTATCAATAAATGGTAATCAAATCCTGCTACTATCTTTTGACAAATTGCAGTTTCATTTTTTTGGTATTGCTTATAATGTAAATGAGCTTTATGTTATGCCATTTTTGTTAATGTTTCTTTTTATTGGAATATTTGCTCTTACATCTATTTTTGGAAGAGTTTGGTGTGGTTGGGCATGTCCTCAAACTATATTTAGAGTTATTTATAGAGATTTAATAGAAAGTACAATTTTAGATTTAAGAAGAATCAAAAATAAACAAAAAGATATTGATTACTCAAAAAAATCAAACCAAATTAAAAAGTATATATCTTTAATTTTATGGTTTATTATAACCTTAATAATCTCTTCAAACTTTATGTTATATTTTGTACCTCCTCAAGATTTCTTTGAGTATATTAAAGATCCTTTAAATCATAGTTTTATGATTATATTTATTGTAAGTCTTGCGATATTTTTATTTTATGATATTGTATTTATGAAAGAGAATTTTTGTGTATATGTATGTCCTTACTCAAGAATACAATCTGTTTTATATGATGACGATACAAAACAGGTAACTTATGATTTCAATCGTGGTGGAAAAATTTATCAAAATGGAATACAAACGATTTTTAAAAGTTCGCAATGGTCAAATAGTGAAGAGTGTACTGCATGTGATGCTTGTGTAAGAATTTGTCCAACTCATATTGATATTAGAAAAGGTCTTCAAGTTGAGTGTATAAACTGTTTAGAGTGTAGCGACGCTTGTAGTAGTGTTATGAATAAACTTGGTAAAAAATCTCTTATAAATTGGGGAAGTACAAATAGAGTTTTAAATAAAAAAAATATCTCAATTTTTACAAAGAAAAATATTAGCTACTTTTTTGCACTATTTTTATCTATTTTCTTAGCATTTTACTTCTCTCTTGAAAAAGAGCAGTTTTTAGTAAATATTAACAAAACAACCGAACTTTATAAAATAAATGAAGATAAAAATATTTCAAATAACTACATTTTAACTATTCACAACACTCAAGATGAAGATTTGACTTTTAATATAAAATTACAAGATGAAGAAAATTTTAAAATCAAAAGATTTGAACAAGTTTCTCTTAAGTCTGGAAAAAGAGCTAAAAAAATCTTGATTATTGAGAGTACAAATGATTTAAAAAATATTGATTCAAAAAACATTCCAATTAATATAAAGATATATACTTTAGAAAAAGATTATAAAATCATTAGAAAATTAGTCTTCTCAAAACCATAATTTTAAATAACTTTTTCTATAAAGATGGAGAATTTCGCTCCATCTTTTTCATTTTCAACCTCTAATTTTCCTAAAAAACTATCCTCTATAATTATTTTTGATAAATATAAACCTATACCTGTTCCATCTTTTTTTGTTGAAAAATATGGATTAAAAATCTTTTTTAGATTTTTAATTTTTACTCCACCACCATTATCAACAATATCTATTATAACTTCTGCACTAGAAGATGAAACTTTGATAAATATCTCTGGATTTTCTATATTTTTTAAAATATCTATTGAGTTTAAAACTATAGATAAAACAACTTGAGACAACTCATGTTTTACACCAAAAACTTTTATATCTTCAAAAGTTTTGAACTCTAAATCAAGCTTTATATTATGTTTTTTTAAATCAGCACTCAAGATTGAAATAGCATTAAAAATAGAATCTTTTACTAAAAAAATCTCTTTTTGTTTATCTTGTATATAAAACTCTTTAAAATCATCAATTGTTTTTGATAAAAAATTTAACTGTTCATTTGCCTGATTTACTTTTCTATCAAAAAACTCCTTATCTAATCTATTATTCTCAAATCTTGTTTTCAAATTTATTAAAATATATGAGATGTTATTTAGTGGTTGTCTAAATTGATGAGTTATATTTGCTATCATTTCACCAGATTTTACAAATTTTGATTGTTGTAAAATAAGCTTTTCAAACTCTTTATTTTGTCTTTTTAAATCATTATATTTATATGCTACAGATATTGTAAAAAGCATAGCTTCAATTGCAAATACAATTAAAACTAAATCAAAATAATTTTGTTGTATATAAAAATCTTTAAAATCAAAAATAAAAAGAATAATACAAAAAACAGACCATCCAACTACATAAAAAAGTGTTGGTTTAAATCCCTGCTTTAAGTTAAAAACTATTGATATAAATAGTATTGCATAAACTATAGTATATGGTAAATACTCAAATAAAATATAGTGATAAAATGCTGTTAAAATTACAATATTAAATAAAAAAGTATTAAAAAATAGTTCTTTATAGTTTCTAATTTTTGGTAAAAATTTTCCATCATAATAGTTGATAGCAAAAAATAGAGCAAATAAAGAGGCTAAAACTAAACTTATCTCTTTAATTAAATTTGAAATTTCAAAAAGATTACTATAAGCTAGAATATAAATTAGTGAAAAAATCTGCATAAAACAATAACTTACATAAAAAATCTCTTTTGAGTAAAGATATCTTACAAAAGTATATACAATTGTCATTATTAAAATACCAAAGGTAATACCATAAAAAAGTATAAAACTTATATTAGCATCCAATTTTATAACCAATATTTGTGAGATTTTCTATAATATTTTTTGGAAGTTTTGTTTTAAGATTTTTAACTAAAGTTTTCAAAGCATCTTTTGTCATAATATTATCAAACCAAACATAAGATTCAATCTCTTCATAACTTACATATCTGTTTTTGTTTTTAATAAGTAACTCTAAAAACAGAATCTCTTTAGCTCTTAATTTTACAATATTATTTTCAACTATCAAAACTTTATTAAAAGTATCAAAGTATGAATTATCATCAAATTTAAATATATTTGAAATATCATTTTCTAAAGATTCAATAGATAGAGAAATAGCCTCTTTAAAATCTGTTTCATTTATTGGTTTTATTAAATATTTTACAAGTTGTAACTCAACTGCTTGAAGTAAATACTCTTTATTACAAAATGCAGTTATTACTATAATTTGAGTTTTTTTATCAATTTTTCTAACTCTTTTCACAAATTCCAAACCATTTATCTTTGGCATTTGAATATCAGTGATAATAATTTCTGGTCTATATTTTTCATAAATTTGGAAAGCTATTGAGGCATTTGAAGCTTCATAAATAGTATCAAAATAGTTTTCTAAATACTCAACACCATTTTCTCTTGCTATATCATCATCTTCAACATATAAAATTTTTATATTATTATATTTTTTTAACATTTTGGATTATATCTTATAAATCATTATGTTAGAATTCGGCTATTTCTTGTAGAGAGTTGAAAATATGAATTTAGTATCATTACAAATAAAAACTTCAAATAATTTTGAAACAAATTTAGAAAATTTAAAAAAATTAATAACATCATGTGAAGAAAACTCTATAATAGTTGCTCCTGAATTAGCTGTTGTAGGATTCGCTTATGATAGGATGAATGAAGCTTCTGATTTTTGTGAAAAAATTATAGAAGATTTAAAAAATCTTTCAAGCAGTAAAGCAATAGCAATTACAACAATTGTAAAAGAAGATGATAAATTTTACAATAGACTTTTTATATTTTACAAAAATCAAATTATTCATACACAAGATAAAATAAAACTATTTCCTCTAGGAGAAGAGGATAAATATTTTTCACCATCAAAACAAAATAGTATAAAAATCATAGATATAGATGGTTTAAAAGTTGCTACTTTAATCTGCTTTGAACTTAGATTTCCAATTCTTTGGGAGCAGATTAAAGGAGCTGATATTATATTAAATCCTTCTATGTGGGGAGTAAAAAGAAAAGATCATTACGAATCTATTAGTAAAGCTCTTGCTTTGGTAAATCAAGCATTTGTAATAGCTTCAAATAGTGCAAATGATAATATGGCAAAAGGAAGTGCAATAATTAGCCCGTTTGGAGAAGTTTTAAAAGATGATTCAAAAGATATTTTAAATAAAAGATTTGATAAAAATGAGATAGAAAAAGTTAGAAAATATATAGATATTGGTTTAAATAAAAAAATTTGTTAATCAATATTTAAATGATTTTAAAATATAATTAAGGTTAAATTAGAATAAGAATATAGGAGAAACCGTTGAAAATAAAATTTTTAATTTTAACTTTTTTATTAACTTTTAATGTTTTTACTCACGCACTTGATCTTAAAAATCTAACTCCTCAACAATTAGAGATGTTAAGAGAGATTAAAAAAATGGGTAAAGATAGTGGGCTTAGCTACTCTCTTATGGCAATAGCTATAAAAGAGTCAAAACTTGGAGCTTACATGATAAATATATCTTCAAAAGATTTTGGAATGTACCAAGCAAATATTACAACTGTATTAAATAGACAAAATCTTAGAGATACTTCTTGGAATAGAAATGTATTTGCATCAAAACTTGTTTTTGACTTTGAATTTGCTACACAAAATGCAATTGAAGAGTTAACATTTTGGAAAAAAGTTCATAAAAATGACTGGCACAAAGTTTGGGGAAGTTACAATGCTGGATATAGATATAACTCAAAGAAAGCAAGAACTTACTCAAGAGAGATAGCTTCAATTATTAGAGAGCTTAAAAAAATAAATGTATAAGTTAGAGCTTTATGCTCTAACCCTCTTAAAACATAACTTCAAAAAATATTATTGATAATAAGTCTCAAGTTAATCAAAATTAAAGTTTCTTTTTATAATAATATCGATATTAATTATCAAAAGGAGCAGTTATGTCTGTATTAGTTATAGGAGCTGATGATATCTCACAAATAAAAGAGATGTTTTTAAATCTTGGTGTAAAAATGTTAGT
>NZ_JBAZAH010000021.1:0-25447 GCF_041672065.1 Aliarcobacter sp.
CATTTTCATCTCTTCTTTAGTAAATCCATTCTCCATTGCAACATCAATTTGAGGAATTACATTAAGTGCAATTTGGTGTGCAAATGCTTTTATCTCTGTTTCGTCCAATCTAAATGCAAAGAAATCTTGCATCTGTTTAACTAACTCTTCCATACCAGATTTTCCAGCACCTGAAACTGCTTGATAAGTTGATACATCAACTCTTTTTATACCATATAAATCATCAAGTGGTTTTAAGCTCTGAACCATTTGAATTGTTGAACAATTTGGATTTGCAATAATTCCAGTCTCTCTCCAAAGACCAATATCATCTGGATTAACCTCTGGAACAACAAGTGGAACTTTTGGATCCATTCTAAAGTGACTTGTATTATCAATTACAACAGCACCTGCTTCTACTGCAAATTTTGCAAATTTCTCAGAGATACTTCCACCTGCACAAAAAAACGCAATCTCAACCTCTTGTTCTTCAAAAACAGTTTCAGTTAACTCTAAAACTGTAAATTCTTTGTTTAAAAACTCAATTGTTGAACCAGCACTTCTAGCACTTGCTATTGGAATTAATTTATTAACTGGAAAATTTAACTCTTCCATAACTCTAAATACTTCTTCTCCAACAGCTCCCGTTGCTCCTACAACTGCAACATTAAACTTTCTCATTTTACTCTTCCTCTTTCTCTTCTAAATCATTTCCAAAAATATTATTTGATTCACTTTGTAGTTGTGTTTGATTATCTATAATATCACCATCTTCATTGTATCTAATTACATTTCCAAACTCATCAAGTTCAATCTCTTCATCCTCTTTTGGACATTTTGCAATAGATACAACTTTATCATCTTTATCCATATTTACAATTATTACACCACTTGTATTTCTTCCAGCTTTTCTAATTGTTTGCATATCAACTCTAATCATTTTTCCAATAGAAGTTAAAAGCATTAAATCTTGAGTATCATCAACTAAAACTTCACCTATAACATTTCCTGTTTTTGGTGATAATTTCATCGCAATAACTCCACTTCCAGCTCTGTTTGTAAGTCTATACTCTTCAACTGTAGTTCGTTTTCCTATTCCTTTTTCAGAAACAGTTAAAATCTCTTGATCTTCACTATCAATAATCTCAGCATCAACAACAATATCACTATCTATTTTAAATTTAATAGCTCTAACTCCTCTTGTACTTCTTCCTTGCTCTCTTGCTTTATCAACTTCAAATCTAATACATTGACCAAGACTTGTAAATACCATTAAATATTTTGTATCAACTGTTGCAATTTTTGCTGTTACTATCTCATCATCATCATCTAAAACAATAGCTCTAACCCCATTGCTTCTAATATTACTAAACTCAGATAAACTAGTTCTTTTTACAATACCATTTTTTGTAAAGAATGTTAAAGATTTAGCTTCATCAAAATCACTTGTTGGAATAATTGCCATAATCTTCTCATCAGCTCTTA
Organism: Aliarcobacter sp.; assembly: GCF_041672065.1. Lineage (NCBI taxonomy): Bacteria > Pseudomonadati > Campylobacterota > Epsilonproteobacteria > Campylobacterales > Arcobacteraceae > Aliarcobacter > Aliarcobacter sp. The sequence continues at coordinate 1,465 of NZ_JBAZAH010000021.1, forward strand.
AGTTAATTAAGTTTACAACTGCTTTACCTTTTGCAGTTCTGCTTCCTTCTGGAATTCTATAAACTTTTAACCAATAAAGTTGCCCCATATTTGTAACAAACATTAGTGTATCGTGAGTATTGCTTACAAAGAATCTTTCAATAAAGTCATCATCGTGAGTTGTAACTGCAACTTTACCTTTTCCACCTCTTTTTTGTCGCTCATAAGATTTTATAGGAACTCTTTTTACATAACCATTGTGAGTAATAGTAACTACCATTGGTTCATTTGGAATTAAATCTTCAACATCAATCTCATCATAAGAGTCTTCAATCTCAGTTCGTCTAGGATTTGAGAACTTCTCTTTAATCTCATTTAGCTCTTCTTTTATAATCTCATTTAATCTATCTTCACTTCTTAAAATAAGCTCTAGTTGCTCGATTAAAATCATTAGCTCTTGATATTCAGCCTCTAATTTATCTCTTTGAAGACCAGTTAATCTTCCAAGTCTCATATCTAAAATTGCTTGAGCTTGAATTGCACTTAAACCAAATCTTGAAGATAGATTATCTTTTGCTTCTTGATCATTTGCACTAGCTCTAATAATTTTTACAACTTCATCAATATTATCAACAGCAATTTTTAGACCTTCTAAAATATGTGCTCTTGCTTTTGCTTTTTCTAAATCAAAAATTGTTCTTCTAATAATTACAGTTTTTCTATGTGATAGGAAAATATTTAAAATTTCTGGAAGATTAAATACTTTTGGCTCTTTGTTATAAACAGCTAAAAGAATAATTCCAAAAGTTGTCTCCATTGGAGTTGATTTATAAAGATTATTTAATACAATTTCAGCCATTGCATCTTTTTTAAGTTCAATTACAACTCTAATACCTTCTCTATCAGACTCATCTCTAACTTCTGAAATTCCTTCAATTTGCTTATCTTTTGCTAAATCAGCAATTTGCTCAATTAATCTAGCTTTATTTACTTGATATGGTAACTCATCAATTACAATAACATCTTTTTTTGATTTTGACTCTATATGATGTTTTGCTCTAATTTTTACTCTTCCACGACCTGTTGTATAAGCATCAATTATTCCACGTCTTCCAAATATAGTTCCACCTGTTGGGAAATCTGGACCTTGAATAAACTCCATTAAATCTATTGCTTCAGCAGTTGGATTATCGATTAGATGTAAAATTGCATCTAAAAGTTCACCTAGATTGTGAGGTGGAATTTTTGTTGCCATTCCAACAGCAATACCTTCGCTTCCATTTAATAAAAGTGTTGGAACACGCGTAGGAAGAACTGCTGGTTCTCTCATTGTATCATCATAATTTGGTACAAAATTTACTGTATCTTTATCTAAATCTCGTAAAACCTCTTCAGCAATTCTAGTCATTCTAGCTTCTGTATATCTCATAGCAGCTGCACTATCACCATCAACAGAACCAAAGTTTCCTTGACCATCAACAAGTGGTGCTCTCATAGAGAAGTTTTGAGCCATTCTTACAAGTGCATCATAAACAGAAGTATCTCCGTGTGGATGGTACTTACCAATTACATCTCCAACAATTCTTGCTGATTTTTTATAAGCAACTTTTGATGTAAGATTTAAATCATGCATTGCATAGAGTATTCTTCTATGAACAGGTTTTAAACCATCTTTTGCATCGGGTAATGCCCGACCAATAATAACACTCATAGAGTAGTCTAAATATGAAGTTTTTACACTATCTTCAATATTGATATCTATAATATCTTGATTTTCAAAAAGGTTTTCCATAAACTAAGGCCTTTACACTAAAAAATTGATTTGATTGTATCTAAGTTTCACTTAGCTTTGCTTTATTATCATTAAAAAAGGGAAGATAGACAATCTATCTTCCCTTTTAGCAAAATAAAATAGAAACTATTTCTCAGCTTTATATTTTACGATCATTGCGTAAATTTCATCTTTAAGTTTAAGCTTCTCTTTTTTCTTTGTATCTATTAAAAATTGATCTGCGTGAGCATTTTCAAGGTTAATAATTTCATGATCTAACTCATTGTGTTTTTCAAACACTCTTAAAAAGTGAGCATCTTTTTGTCTTAATTCAGCAATTGCATCTCTATGTTCGTGAAGCATTCTCTATCCTTGTTAAAAATTTTAAAAGGGATTATATAAAAAGAGTTCTTAAAATTAACTTCTATAATCCGCGTTTATCTCTACATATTTATAGCCCAAATCACAACCATAAGCTGTGAATTTTCCACTACCAACTCCTAAGTCGCAAATTATTTTATATTTATCTTTTTTTAAAACATCTGCTGCTTTTGCTTCAATTATAGAATCAAAACAGATTTCACCTTTATTAAATACAACTACATCATTATATGAAATTACAAGTTTTTCATCATCGCAAGTTACTTGTGAAGCTCCAATTGTTGAAGCTATTCTTCCAAAATTTGGATCTTCTCCAAATAGAGCTGTTTTTACTAGTAGTGAATTTGATAAAGCTTTTGCAGCTATTTCAGCCTCTTTATCATTTGCAGCATTTACAACCTCAAAAGCTGCAACTTTTTTTGCACCCTCACCATCTGCAACCATTAACATAGCCATATCATGCATAACCAATCTTAAAGCTTCACTAAAAGCATCTTTATCATAAGCATTTGACTTACTATTTGCTAAAACCATAACAGTATCATTTGTAGATGTATCACCATCTACAGAGATTGCATTAAATGTTGTGTGAGAGTTTCTTTTTAATGCCTCTTGTATATCTTCATAAGGAGCTGCAGCATCTGTGCAGATAAAACAAAGCATTGTTGCTAAATTTGGATTTATCATTCCAGCACCTTTTGCAACAGCACCTATTTTAAATGATTTTCCACTTTCAAGTTTAACTTCATAAAAACAAGATTTAGGGTATGCATCTGTTGTCATAATTGCTTTGCTTAAATTTTCACCATTTTTAGATTTTAAATTAAATTTTTTTGCACCATTAACCAATTTTTCAATTGGTAATCTATTTCCAATAACACCTGTGCTACTCATAACTGGATTAATCAACTTATCATCACCAAAATTTAATTGAGAGAAAAGAGTATTTATATCTTCAATACCTTTTTTACCTGTTAATGCATTTGCATTTTTTGAATTTATAAGTACAAAGTTTGTTTTAAAACCTTTTTCATAAGCCAAAAAATGTTTTAAAGGTGCTGCTTGAAATTTATTATTAGTAAAAATTGCAGCAACTGTACAAGGCTCTTTTGTATAAATAAAACCTAAATCATTATTACCATTTGGTTTAAGACCAATATGAATTCCATCACAATAAAAACCCTCTATTTGGTCAATAAAACCCTTAATCGGTAAAATAGTAAACATTTTTATAACTCCTTTGGTTGATTAATTAAATTTAATACTCTTTTTGCTCTAGTAATACCTTTTTGTGAACCAACAAGAAGTAGTTTTGAGTTTTTATTTATTACTTTATTTCCTTTTGGAAGTTGTATAAAAGCACCACTCTCTTCAGTTATTCCAATAACAGATATACTTAACTTTTCTCTTAAATCAAGCTCTTTTAGCTCTTTTCCTATACTCCAAGCATCCTCTTTTATGAAAATCTCTTCCATAGTAATTGGGCTATCTTTTTTATATAAAAACTCATCCAAAATATTTTCCATATCAGGACTCATAGCAATCGCACTTACCCTTTTTGCCATTAATGAAGGTGTTGCTACAACCTTATCAGCTCCAAGTTTTTGAAGTCTTATTTTTTCATTTCTAGTCTCTGCATTTGATATTATTAAAAATGGAGTTCGTCCTAACTCTTTTTCATAAAGTCTTACAGATGCTATTAAAGTAATATTGTCAGATATATTTTTTGATAAAGATATAGCTCCTTTTGCAGAGCTTAAATGAGATTTGAAAAATGCACTCTCTTGATATGGTTCATCTTTTATAAAATATGGATATTTATTCTCTCTGGCTATCTCTTCTATGTTATCACTTGGATCAACAACCACAAAAGGTATATGATTCTCTCTAAACTGTTTAGCAACTTGTGCTGTATATTCATTGTGATAAAAAAGCACAAAATGTTTTCTTAATCTTGCTATTTTATAAAGCATCCTTCTCTCCTTCAATAAAGCTCTTAAATTTCCATTTGTAAAAACATCAATTATAACCCCAATTCCAAAAATAAAGCTAGAAAAACCAGCAATCATTAAAAAAACAGTAAAAAATATAGTCTCATTTTTAAAGTTTGATTCGTTTAATGCTCCAAAACCAGTATTTGTAATTGTATAAGATGTTTGAAATATTGCATGCATAATTGAATAATCTTCAAAATAAACATAACCCAATACTCCTATCATCATAAGAATTTGGATAATTATTAAGGGTAATCTTAGTGGTTTTAGTTTTGAATAAATTACAGAGTTTAAATCATATTGAGGCCTTGAACTTGAAAGTTCCCAGCCTAATACTTTTTTAATATTAGTAAAAATGCTCATTTAAGCACTTTTGCTATACTATTAAGAGTGTTTTTTAAGAGTTCTTAGCTCTTTTGCAGAAATTTTTAGTTTAACAGTTGAACCATCTTCAGTCATAACTCTAATAGTTCTAATATTTGGTAAAAATCTTCTTTTTGTTCTATTTTTTGCGTGACTTACGTTGTTTCCAACCATAGGTCCTTTTCCTGAAATTGCACATCTTCTTGCCATTTTCTTATTCCTTTTTTTTAGTGAAAAATATTCGCGTATTGTACCTTAAAATTCTTAAGTTAGAGTTAAATTTTTGATAAAATATCATCAAATTTTGCAATATTTTGCTCTAAGCTCATCTGTTTTGCAATTTTTCTATTCTCTTTTTGAATCTTTTTTAACTCATTTAAATCATAAAGAACTCCATCTATTTTAAAAGGAGTGCTTGGATCACTTGGGCTATCCATTGTTGCGTAGATATCTAATATCTCTTTAATATCATTATTAATTGGAGCGAATACTACACATTTGCAAAACATAGCTTTTATCACACTAATTGCAATATTTTTATTATGTGTTGGTAACAAAAAAATATCACTCAATAAAAATATCTCATCTGAACTCTCTTTGCTCTCTTCAAGCTTTATAATCTTTGATTCTAAGCTTTTATACTTTGGCATAATAAAATCTAGAGCATTTAGCTGTTGCTTATTTCCCAAAATCAAAAGTTTGAAATCTACATAAGATAGATTTGAACAGATATCTAAAAACTCTTTTATTCCTGAATTTTTAAAATTTTTTGCACTAAAAAGAATTAATCTTGTATTTATAGTTAAATCAAATCTCTCTTTATATTTCTCTTTTATATCTTTTGTTTTTTTATACTCTAAATCTATACTTGGATAGATAACATCAATTTTTTCTTTAGATATCTCTGTTTTTTCTACAATTAAATTTAAGTTTGAAAAAGAGTTTGTAATTATAAATTTTGCATTTTTAATCTTATCAATACTATCTTCATCTAAAATTCCACTATGAAAATAGATATCTGCATATTTTCTTTTGCCAAAAAGCTTGAGTAGTTTTGAACTATTTTTTACAACTTTAATATAATCTCTTTTTTTTATCTCGCTTATTAATCTATTTTCTGTTTTATAAAATATAGTTGTGTTTATCATATTTTTTCCTATTTTTTAAAGTCATAATTATAGTTAAAACTGCTTTATGATATTATTTAATCTTAAATTTTGAGGATTTTATAATGAAAAAAAAGATTATCTATCTTGATAGAGATGGAGTTATAAACGAAGATTTTGAATATGTTTATAAGATTAGTGATTTTAAATTTGTTGATGGTGTTTTTGAAGCTTGTAAAAAGTTTTTAGATTTTGGTTATGAGATTATTGTTGTAACAAATCAATCTGGAATTGATAGAGGATTTTATACAAATGAGGATTTTGAAATTCTAACAAATTATATGGTTGAAGAGTTCAAAAAACAAAAGATTGATATTTTAAAAGTTTATCACTGTCCTCATAAACCTGAAGAGAACTGTTTATGTAGAAAACCAAAAAATGGAATGATTTTAAAATCACTAAATGATTTTGATATAGATTTAAAAAACTCTTGGCTAATTGGTGACAAAAAAAGTGATATAGATTGTGCAAAAAATGGTAAAATAGAAAACAAAATTTTAATAAGTAAAAATGAAAAAAATTGTGAAGATTTTTTAGTAGCTAATAGCTTATTTGATAGTTTAAAATATATAAAGGAATAAAAATGAAATATACAGATATAAACTTTAATAAAAAAACAATTTTAATAACAGGGGGAGCTGGTTTTATAGGTTCAAACTTGGCTTTTTACTTTCAAAAAAATTATCCTGAGTCAAAAATTGTAGTAGTTGATTGTTTTAGAAGTGGTGAGAGATTTTCAAACGGAAACTTAAAAAGTTTTGGTCACTTTAAAAATCTTGTTGGATTCAATGGTGTTGTAATAAGTGGCGATATAAATGATAAAAAACTTTTAAAAAGTTTAGAAAAAAACTATAAATTTGATTATATCTTTCATCAAGCAGCAATATCTGATACAACAGCAATTGAGCAAGATATTATGATACAAACAAATGTAAATGCCTATGAAGATTTATTAAAAATTGCAATAAAACATAAAGCTAATATGATTTATGCAAGTAGTGCTGCAACTTATGGAGATAGTGATAAGTTTGAAGTTGGATTTGAAAAACCAAATAATGTTTATGGATTTAGTAAAGTTATGATGGATAATATCACTTATGAATACCTAAAAGAAGAGCTTCCAATATCAATTGTTGGTCTTAAATATTTTAATGTGTATGGACCAAGAGAGTTTTTCAAAGAGAAAACATCTTCAATGGTAGTTCAATTTGGACACCAAATTCTAAGAGGTCACGCTCCAAAACTTTTTGAAGGAAGTGATAAAATTCTAAGAGATTTTATATATATTGAAGATATTATTCAAGCAAATATAAAAGCTTGTGAACCTGAAAAATCAGGAGTATATAACGTAGGAACAGGAAATGCTAGAAGTTTTGAAGATATTGTAAATATTTTGCAAGAAGAGTTAGGAATTGACAATGGAAAAGAGTATATTATAAATCCTTATGTTGGTTCTTATCAATTTTTTACAGAAGCAAATATTGAAACTACTAAAAAATTTTTAGATTATGAGCCAAGATTTAGCTTAGAAGATGGAATAAAAGCTTATATTCCTGAGATTATTAGACTTTTTAATGAAGAGATTAAATGATAAATATTAATTTTAAACCAAATATTTTAGTAATTGGTGATCTTATGATTGATCACTATTTGTGGGGAAGTTGCGATAGAATTTCACCAGAAGCTCCAGTTCAGGTTGTAAATGTAAAAAAAGAGAACTCAGTTTTAGGTGGAGCTGGAAATGTAATCAATAATCTAGTAAGTCTAGGAAGCAGTGTTGAAGTTATTAGTGTAATTGGTGATGATAGTGTTGCAAATGAACTTAAAACTTTACTTTCAAATATTGGTGTATCTTTCGATAACTTGGTTGTTGAAAAAGGAAGAAAAACATCTAAAAAAAGCCGTCTTATGGCTTCAAATCAACAAGTTTTAAGATATGATAGCGAAAGTGTAGATGAGATTTCAAAAAATAGTGCAAATAAGATTTTAGAGATTTTAGAGAAAAATATAAAAAATTATAGTGCAATAATTTTATCTGATTATAAAAAGGGTGTTTTAACTACTACTTTAACTCAAGATATTATAAAACTTGCAAACAGAAATAAAATAAAAGTTTTAGCAGATCCAAAAGGTAAAGATTTTAGTAAATATAAAGGTGCTTATACATTAACTCCAAATAAAAAAGAGGCTATGGAAGCTACAAATATTGATATAAAAGATGAGAAATCTTTAGTTGAAGCGCTAAAAAGTTTAAAACAAAATTGCAATTTGGAAGTTTCACTTATAACTTTAAGTGAGCAAGGAATTGCAATATTTGATGATGAGCTATTTACAAGTCCAACAGCAGCTAGAGAAGTATTTGATGTAACAGGAGCTGGAGATACTGTAATTGCTTCAATTACATTTGCTCTTTCTTGTGGAGTTGATATTAAAAAGGCTCTATATTTTGCAAACTTAGCAGCTGGAGTTGTTGTAGGGAAAATTGGAAGTGCAACTGCCTCTTTAGATGAGATTTATGAGTATGAATCTCAACTTAATAAATCAAGTTCATCAAGCCATATAAAAACATTTGATGAGATTGAAAAATTAGCAAAAAAACTTCACTCTCAAGGTAAAAGAATAGTTTTTACAAATGGTTGTTTTGATATTTTACATGTTGGTCATGTTAAGTACTTAGAAGAGGCAAAAAGCTATGGAGATGTTTTAATTTTGGGATTAAATGCTGATAGTAGTGTAAGAAAATTAAAAGGTTTAAGCAGACCAATAAACAGTCAAGATGATAGAGCATATATTTTAGCTTCACTTGAAAGTGTTGATTATGTAGTTATTTTTGAAGAAGAGACACCTTATGAACTAATCAAACTAATCAAACCTCATGTTTTAGTAAAAGGTGGTGATTATGAAGGTAAAGAGGTTGTTGGACAAGATATAGCAGATGAGTTAAAACTTGTTCAATTTGTAGATGGTAAAAGTACAACAAACACAATAAAAAGGATAAATGAAAATGCAAAATGCAATAATTAAAGAGTTTTTAGCTCACCAAGAGACAATTGCTAAAGTAATAGAGACTATGCAAGAGCCACTTTTAGAGGCTTCAAAACTTGCAGTTGAAACTTTAAGAGCGGGAAATAAAGTTTTACTTTGTGGAAATGGTGGAAGTGCAGCAGATGCACAGCATATTGCAGCAGAGCTTACAGGAAGATATAAAACTGAAAGAAGAGGATTACCAGGAATTGCTCTTACAACTGATACTAGTGCATTAACAGCTATTGGAAATGATTATGGATATGATAGAGTTTTTGATAGACAAGTTGAAGCATTGGCACAAAAAGGCGATTTATTAATAGGAATTTCAACTTCTGGAAATAGTAAAAATGTAATAAATGCTTTAAAAGTTGCAAGAGAAATGGGATGCAAAACTTTAGGATTAACAGGTCGAGATGGTGGAGCTATGAATGAGCTTTGTGATATAAACTTAGTTGTTCCTTCAAATGATACACCTAGAATTCAAGAGATGCATATTCTTTTTGCACATACAATTTGTCAAATTATTGACAATGAATTAAGTAATTAACTGTTAGAAGATTTACTCTTCTAACAAACTAATAGCTTCTAAAACCTCATTTGCTTTTATCTGCTTCATACAGTCATGATGTTTTAAGGGACACTCTCTTTTCATACAAGGAGAGCAAGATAGGTTTTTTGTAACAATTATTCCATCTGGATTTCTCCACTGATTTGTCTCTTTATATTTTGTTGGTCCAAAAATTGATATAGTTTTAATTTTATAAGCAGCAGCTATATGCATAGGACCACTATCATTTGTAATAAATAGACTTAGACCTGCTATTTTTTCTATAAGTTCAGGAATAGTCGTCTTCCCAGCTAAATTTTGATAGTTTCGCACTCCTTGTCTAACCAACTCATATTCAATATCTTTTGCAATATCTGTTTCAGCTGGACCTCCAAAAATTACAATATCATATTTTGAAGCTAAAGTTATTGCAACCTTTGCAAACTCTTCTGGATACCATCTTTTAGCACTTCCATATGTTGCACCTGGATTTATTCCTAATGTTTTTTTAGGATATTTATATGGAGTAAAATATAGTTTTAAATCCCCTACTTCATTATCTGTTTTTAAAACTTTGTTTACAAAATCGTTATATCGAATAGCTAAATGAATCTCATTTTTTGTAAGCCTTTTGTAATTGAACTTCTTTTTTGCTTTTATAAAAAACATCATAAATTTTGATGATATACTTCTTCTAAAAGATATGGCTAAATCAACTTTTCCAATATTTTTTGCTAATTTGATTAAAGCTTTATATCTATTTTTCTCTTTTTTTGTCTCATCAACTATTATTTGTTTAATATTTGGATAGTTACTAAAAGCTTGTGTAGATACATATGAACCTAAAAGTATGATTTTAGCATCTGGATATGTTTTTATTATATTTTGTATAGCTGGTGTTGCCATAATTGCATCCCCAAGCCACGAAGGAATCTCTATAAATATTGTTTTAACCATTTTGTAACATTTCCTTAAAGGCATAAAATTGTGGGTATTTTAAAATTTTTCCATCTCTATTATCAACTAAACCATAACCAGGTGCGATTAGTTGATGCCAAAAAACTTTTTTTATTTTTTTAGAATCACGTGCTATTTTAAAATAATCCAACATATATTTTGTATAATCTTCACAACTTACACACTCTTTTTCACTTGTTGGTGCATATGGTGCTGTGTTTGATATTGGCCAATTAACTTCAGTGATATAGATATCATCACTTAAAGTTTTTGGGCTTAATTTTACAAGTGAAAAAAGCATATCTATTTTATTTTTTGTATCAAAAAAACCATACTGAGTATTTTGAGGTTTTCCCCTTCTATCTACATAAAGTAGTGCTGAAGTCATATCATATTTTATATTTTGAAAATTAAACATAGCTCTTGCATTGTAGTAGTATTCAAAATCTATAACAGATGGTCCAAGAAGTTTTATATTTGGATATTTTTGCTCTTTTAGTTTTTGTGCAACTTTATAAAATCTTATAAACTCCTCTACACTAAAAAATCCCCATTTCAGTCTATTTATTGTAGTTCCTATTTGAAACTCATTTGAAATATTTTTAAATTTTTTAAATATTAAATCTAAATTTTTCTCCAAAACTTCATGATTTTCAATATGAACTCTATCTTGAATAATATTGATTAATATATTTTTAGGAGTCTTTAAATTAAAACTTTGTACAAAATTTACATAAGAGTCAATGTTTAAAATATCGCATAATGGAACTCTAATGATTAGATTTTTTACACCCAACTCTTCAACTAAATCTTGCTGAGTATTTTTACCATCATCTTTATCTAAATTTACTCCAAGTCCAATAAAATCTTTATTTGAAGTTTCTATTTTTCCACAAAATAGTTTCATAAAAAGAATTGATAAAGGCAAAATAAAAAGTGAAGTAAGAATAAGTTTTATAAAATCTTTTTTATGCTTTTTTCTCATAGCCTTTTTAAAAGCTCTATCTTTTATAACATGTGGTTGATCTGAAAAATTATCCCAAATAAAATGGTTACTTGACATCTAAAATCTCTTTTAAACAATTTTCTATTTTGATGTAATCATCTTTTGAATAGTTTTTATTTAGCATAAAATTATTTTGATATTTTTCATCACTTATAGTTGCCCATCTTTTACTACTTGCAAACAAACTATCTCCAAAAAATGATAATGTTTTTGAGTTTGTTGCACCTGCTAGATGCATAGGTCCTGTTGAAGTGCTTACAAAAAGAGTTGAAGATGCAATATATTTTGTAAAATCAAGCAAAGTGCCTTTTGAGTTATAAATTGTAGCTTTAAAATCTAGTTTTGACTCAATATACTCTTTTGATTTTTCATCATCAGGTCCAAAAGAGAAAACTACTTCATACTCACTATCTTTAATACTTCTTGCTAAATTCAAATAATCATCTAAGCTCAAATTTCCATCGCTACTTCCACCAAAACCAGCATGAAAAATCACTATTTTCTCTTTTTTTACATCAAGATTTAAAAGTGGTCTTTTAAAATCTAGTTTTATATCAGGAAAAATAGCTTTTGCCAAATCAAGATTATATTGCCACTCTGTTTTTTCTACTTTACTTCTTCGCTGCATAACTTTAATATTAAAAAATATTTGTGCAATTTTTGTAGCAGGTGCAACTCTTTTTTTGATTCTACTTTTAAATAATAAAATTGCCAAAGATGTATCTATAAAACATGATATTGATACATCAAACTTTTTTGATTTTATACTTTTCAAAGTTTTATTTAAATCATTTTTATCATATAAAATAACATCATCTATAAAATCTAAACTCTTTGCAAAATCAAAATTGATTTTAGATACAAGGGCTGTTAATTTTGTAGATGGGTATTGCTCTTTTATAGCTTTAAAAAGAGGTAAACTAACTAAAAAATCCCCTATTTTATCGTGTCTTGTTATAAGTAAATTCATTTTTTCAACTCTTTATTTGCCTCATAAAGTTTTATGTACTTATAAAAGTTTGTAACCATATGAGAAAAGGCAATTACAAGTCCTACATAACCATCTCTAAAACCTTGTTTTAAAATATATGTTCTAAAAAATGAATAACTTGCATTAAAAAAAGCTTTTGTTGGACTTGAAGATTTTTTTCCTGCGTTATTAGAGGCAAAAAGTGTTGAGTATCTGTCTGCTTTAATTATAAATTCTGAAATTGTATGATAACTATAGTGTTCAACATTTCCTTTTAGCTCTTCAATCTCTAAACCTTCTGTTATAATATCTTCATGAACATCATTTGAATTATAAGAAGTTACATTTTTGTTATACAATCTTTTAATTTTTTGATTATTCCATCCACAATGTTTTACTTGAATATCTTTATAAAAAGCTTTAAAATTTAACTTATAAACTGTATTTTCATCCAGTTTTTTATTTTTTAACTCTATTGAAAGCTCTTCATCAACTACTTCATCGCTATCAATTATTAAAATCCAATCATATTTTGCAAAAGAAGTTGCATGATTTTTTGTCCAGCCAAAACCTTTAAACTCACCTTGTATTAAATTTACATTTGGAAATTTTTTTGTAATATTTATGGTTTCATCTGTTGAACCATTGTCATAAACAACAACATCATCAAAATCAAATAAACTTTTTAAACTATTTTCTATAGTTTTTTCATTGTTTTTTGCTAACATAACTACACTAATATTCATTTTTTACCCATTCTTTTTACTACACCTTTAAATTTATATTTTAATAGTTTTGTAGTTTTAAATATCTCATCAGCAGTTTTTAAACCATCACCATCTACTCTATAAATAGCTCCATTAATCCCACTAAAATCTTTATGTATTGCATTTCCTATTCTAAAGTTATACTTATAATATCTTTTTGCTTCTTCTAAAATATTTTGATTGTATTTTCCAAAAGGAAATACAAAACTCTCTATTTTTGTATTTAACTTATCTTCTAAAATCTCTTTTGAAACTCTTAATTCTAAATCTACATCAACATTGTCTTCAAGTAGATTTACATGAGAGTGCGAGTGCGAACCAAAAACAACTAATCCACTCTCTTTCATCTCTTTCAATTCTTTATACGTACAAAATGTAGCTTTTTGATAATTTTCAAACAGATCATTATGCTCAAAATTCATTCTATTTTCTGCTGTTTGCTCTGTATCATCTAAAATATATTTTGATGGAATTGCCAAAAGTGCTTTTAAATTATATTTTTTCAAAAGTGGAAAAATTAAAAAATAAAAATCAGCATAAGCATCATCAAAAGTCAAACAAACACTTTTTTGAGTTACTTTTTCACCTGGAAAAATAGTTTTGAAATTGTTTTTTATATATTTTAGATGCTCTTCAAAAATTGATAAGTCATTTGAGCATCTATCGCTATTTACATGATGATACATAATACTAATCAACAACTTTTTGTCCTCTTATTCTTTTTTTAAAATTTATTTTTGCTTTATTTTGATTTGAATATTTCAAAGCTTTTAAAACTAACTCATTTTCATCTTCATTTAAAAGCTTTGCATACTCTTTTGCTATAAATTCCAAATCTTCATCTTTTGCCCAAAGTTTTGAAAAATTTTTTGCTCTTTTTTCTAAATCCATATTTAAAAATTTCATTCTATTTATATCTACAATTTTAAATATAAAATTATCATTCTCTTTTTTTATTAAAATATTTCCAGGACTGTAATCTAAATGATAAATTCCATTTTCGTGCAAATCAAAGGTAAACTGTGCAAAAGCTTTAAATATTTCATTTTTATTTGGAAAGTTTATATCTAAAAGTGGCTCTCTAATAGTAAAATCATAATCAAATTTTTCACTAATAAAATAGCTATCATTGATTAAAAAACTCTCATAAAATTCAATATATCCAATAGGTTTTGGTGTAAACTTATCAATTTTTAAAGCAAAATCGTAAGATTTCTTAGCTTTTGAGCTTTTAAAAAAAGTGTATACGAATTTATTAATTATGTGGGGAATCTTAAAAGATTTTACTACAAAATCTCTACTCTCATAATTTATAACTTTTATCTCATTTCTTGCTTTATGAATTGTATTGTTGTTTTTTTGGAAAAAGATTTTTATATTTTTTACGAAATTTTTAAGAGTTTTAAACTCTTCATTTACCTCTAATTTAAACTTTGACAAAGACTTTCCTTTTTTAAAATGGGTAATATTTTAGCTAAAAGCGTTTTAATTTGATATTAACTACATAATAGATAAAATCTCGACTTATTAACTCATAAGAAAGAAAATATATGAAAAAAGTTTTAGAAGTTTGTCTCTCTCCTGATTTAGGTGGGCTTGAATTATATATGAAAAATGTAACTAAATATTTAAATTCACCTGCTGTTATAAATAAAAAATCAAAACTAAAAGAGATATTTGAAAATGAAAAAATTAATTATTTTGAGATTTCAAGATATAATTTTTTAAAACTTTCAAAAATCATAGATAAAGAAGAAATTGATATAGTGCATCTTCACTGGACAAAAGACCTTCCTGTAGTTGTATTTGCGAAACTTCTTTCAAAAAGAAAACCAAAAATTGTTCAAACAAGACATATGCATATGACAAGATTTAAAAGTGATTTTTACCATAAATTTTTATATAAAAATATAGATATGATGATTGCTGTTACAAATTTAGTAAAAGAGCAACTTGAAAAATTTATTCTAAAAGATATAAGACCTAAAATTGAAACTTCTTACATTGGTGCAAATACTCCTAAAATTTTAAGTTATGAAGAAAAAAATAGTCTAAAAAAATCTTTTAATATCGCTGATGAATTTATAGTTTGTATAGTTGGAAGAATTGAAGAAGCAAAAGGACAACATATAGTTTTACAAGCTGTTGAGAAATTACGAAAAAATGACATAAAAATAAAAACTTTAGTCGTTGGGCACTATATGGATGAAAACTACTTTAATAATCTAAAAAACTCTTATCCAAGTGATATTTTTACAGGTTTTGTTTCTAATCCAACAGATTTTATGCAAATTTCAGATTGTGTAGTTTTAGCAACAAAAAAAGAGACTTTTGGGCTTGTGCTTATTGAAGCTATGAAATGTGGTGTTTGTGTTTTAGGAAGTAATAGTGGCGGACCTCTTGAGATTATAGATGATGAAAAAAATGGACTTTTATTTGAAAGTATGAATAGTGATAATTTATATGAAAAATTATCTTTGATTATAGAAAATAAAGATTTAAAAGAGTCATTAGCTTTAAATGGAAAAATTAAAGCTAATGAGTTTTTTGATAGTAAAAAACAGCTTGAAGAGATAAAAAATATTTTGGAGAATAGATAAAATGAAAGTGAGCTTAATAATACCAACATACAAAGATACTGTAGCACTAAAACTTATTTTGGATGCTTTAGAATTTCAAACTTATAAAAATTTTGAAATTTTAGTAGCAGAAGATGATGATTCAATTGAGACAAAACTATTATTGAAGAATTATAAATCTTCTTATGAAATTACTCATTATAGCCATGAAAATATAGGTAATAGAAAACCAAAAGCAGTTAATAATTGTATAGTTCTAAGCAAAGGAGATTATATAATATTAATTGATGGAGATACTATTCCATTTACAACGTTTATTGAATATCATGTTTTACTTGCTGAACAAAAGAAAGCTCTATGCGGTAGAAGAGTAAATTTAGGAGATAAAGTTTCTGCGGATTTAAGAAACAATATAGTTACAGCATTTAATTTAGAAAAAAATTATTTAAGAAATTATTTATATTTAAATAAAGATAATATCAGACATTATGAACAAGGTTTTTCTTTTCATCCTTACTCAAAAATATACAATTTTTTGGCTAAAAACAACAAAAATGTTCATATAGTTGCATCAAATTTTTCTTGTTTTAAAAGTGACATTCTTGAAGTTAATGGTATAGATGAATCTTTACCATTTGCACCAAGTAGAGATGATACTGATTTAGAATGGAGATTAGAAGCAATAGGTGTTAAAATGAAATCCATTAAATATTGTGCAAATTTATTTCATTTAAATCATGAAAGAACAGATAGAAAAGATGAAGATGAAAAAAATAGACTAATAATCAAACAAAAACAAGGAAAAAATGAGTATAAAGCAAGGAAAGGAATTAATCAGTATGTTAGTTAGAATACTTAAAAACTACAAGGATAGAGATTTTAATATGTACTCTCCTAATAATTCTATGCAGTGGGAAAATGTTAAATTTACAGAGGAACATATATCTGAGTGCGATTATGTTGTAGTACTTAATAATGTTAAAAAAAAAGTAAAAATAAAATGTAATGTGAATAATACTATTATAATTATGCAAGAACCATATCACAAAGGAGATACTGACTGGATGGATAGCCAGTTAGATAGTTTTAAATATATTTTTACAAATCATTATCCTTCAATTATAAAAGAAAAAAACACTGTTATAAAATCTCATGGTGCTCTTCCTTGGCATGTATTAAAGAGTTACGATGAATTAAAAGCTTTAAAAGAAATCCCTAAAAAACAATTTGGAATATCTTGTATAGCTAGTAATTTAACAAGATGGCCTGGTCATAAAAAAAGAGTAGCTTTTATAGAATATATAAAATCTAACAATATATTATCCATAGATTTTTACGGTAAAGGTACAAAATTTATAGAAGATAAATGGGATGCTCTTGCACCATATAAATATAGTATAGTAATAGAAAATAATAATATCCCTGATTATTGGACAGAAAAAATTAGTGATGTTTATCTTAGTTATTCTCTACCTTTTTATTTTGGATGTACAAATATAAATAAATATTTTCCTGAAGAATCATACATTTGGATTGATATAAACAATCCAAACGATGCAATAAAAACTATGCAAAAAGCAATTGAAAATAATGAATGGGAAAAAAGACTTCCATCTATAATAATTGCAAGGAATAAAGTTTTAGATGAATATAATTTATTCCCATTTATTGTAAATTTTATAAAAACTCTTCCTAATCAAAATAGTAAAGAAGAATTGATTTTTAAACCTTTTGAATATGATTTTAAAACAAAATTTAATAGATATATAGAAAAAAAGAAAAAGAAAATACTTAAAATATTTGGAGTAGAAAAATGACTAATATCATCCTATGCGGGGGAAGTGGAACAAGACTATGGCCAATAAGTAGAACACTTATGCCAAAACAGTTTGTTAAACTTTTTTCTAATAAGTCATTATTTCAATTAACTGTTGAAAGAAATAGTAAACTGTGTAAATCACAATTTATTGTTTCAAATGCTGAACAATATTTTCTAGCTTTAGACCAATTAGATGAATTAGGAAAAAAGAACAATAAGTATCTTCTTGAACCTATTGGAAGAAACACAGCTCCTGCTATTGCTCTTGCTTGTATGGCTTTGGAATATGATGAAATAGTTCTTGTAACTCCAAGTGACCATCTAATCAAAGATGAGAAAGAGTATGAAAAAGTAATAAATAAAGCAAAAGAGTTTGCATCTGAAAATAAACTTGTAACATTTGGAATAACTCCAACATTTGCTGAAACTGGATTTGGATATATTGAAACTGTAAATAAGTTTGATGTAAAAGCTTTTCATGAAAAACCAGATTTTGAAACAGCAACTTCATATTTAAAAGCTGGAAACTATTATTGGAACTCTGGAATGTTTTGTTTTAAAGCAGGAGTATTCCTTGATGAACTTAAAAACTATTCACCTGAGATATATGAAACTTCAAAAATAGCTTTTGAAAATGCAAATAATACAAACAATCTAATTAGAATAAAACATGAAGATATGGCAAATATTCCTGAGGATAGTATTGATTATGCTGTTATGGAAAAATCAAATATTGTAAAAGTAATCCCTTCAAATATCTCTTGGAGTGATGTAGGAAGCTTTGATTCACTTTATGAAGAACTTCCTAAAGATAAAAACAATAATACTATAAATGAAAATCATATAAGTATAGATTCTAAAAACAATCTAGTCTATGGTGTTGAGCGAAAAATAGCAACTGTTGATATTGAAGATTTAATAATTATTGATTCTGGTGATGCATTACTAATTTCTAAAAAAGGCTCTAGCCAAAAAGTTAAAAAAGTAGTTGAAAAATTAAAAGAGTCAAACTCACAACTTCATAATATTCACTTAACAGGTTATAGACCATGGGGAACTTATACGGTACTTGAAGAATCAAATGGATATAAGATAAAAAGAATAGAAGTAAATCCAGGTAAAAGACTATCTCTACAAAAACATTTCCATAGAAGTGAACATTGGATTGTAGTATCAGGAACTGCAACAGTAACTGTAGGAGATGAGAAAAGATTAGTTAGACCAAATGAAAGTACATATATAAAAGCTGGAGAACTTCATAGATTAGAGAATGAAGGAAAAATACCAGTAGTTTTAATCGAAGCACAAGTTGGTGAATATACAGGTGAAGATGATATAGTTAGAGTTGAAGATGATTATCAAAGATTGTGTTAAGGGCTAGGAGTTAAGTGTTATGAAATGTGAAAAATTAGAAGTTTGGAAAATTAGTGCTAGATTATCAGCTGATGTATATAAGCTGTTATCAAATTTAAAAGACTTTGGATTTAAAGATCAGATTACAATGGCTGGGCTTTCGATACCAAGCAATATTGCAGAAGGTATGGAAAAAGAATCAATAAAAGATCAAATAAGATTTTTAGATATTGCTAAAGGTTCAACTGCAGAATTTGCAACACAAACATATATAGCAATGGATATAAAATATATCGATAAAGAAAATGGAAAAATATTTATAGAAAAATCAAATCAAATATTAGCTATGCTAACAAAATTACAACAAACTTTAAAAGGAAAATTAAAACAATGAAAGAAAATCATAACACTTCACACATAACACCTAGCACTCAATCAAAGCGTGTAGCTTTGATTACAGGAATAACAGGACAAGATGGAAGTTATCTTGCTGAATTTTTACTAAAAAAAGGGTATATAGTTCATGGTATTAAAAGAAGAAGTTCTTTATTTAATACAGATAGAATAGATCATCTTTATGAAGATCCTCATGTAGAAAATAGAAATCTAATCTTGCACTATGGTGATATGACAGATTCTATGAACTTAACTAGAATTATTCAAGAGACTCAACCAGATGAGATATATAATCTTGCTGCTATGAGTCATGTTCATGTATCTTTTGAAACACCTGAGTATGTAGCAAATGCAGATGGTACAGGAACACTTAGAATTCTTGAAGCCGTAAAACTTCTTGGACTTACTAATAAAACAAAAATATATCAAGCAAGTACAAGTGAACTATATGGAAAAGTTCAAGAAACTCCTCAAAGTGAAACAACTCCATTTTATCCACGAAGTCCATATGCAGTTGCTAAAATGTATGCATATTGGATTACAGTAAACTATAGAGAAGCTTATGGAATGTTTGCTTGTAATGGTATTTTATTTAACCATGAATCACCAGTTAGAGGTGAGACATTTGTTACTAGAAAAATAACAAGAGCTGCAAGTAAAATTGCACTTGGGCTTCAAGATAAACTTTATCTTGGAAACCTTGATGCAAAAAGAGATTGGGGTCATGCAAAAGATTATGTAAGAATGATGTGGATGATTTTACAAGCAGACGAACCTGAGGATTGGGTAATAGCAACTGGTCAAACAACAACTGTAAGAGATTTTGTAAAATTAAGTTTTGAATACTGTGGAATTTATTTGCGGTTTGAAGGTGTTGGAGTTGATGAAGTTGGGATTATTGATAGTGTTAAGTGGGATGTGCTAAGTTCTAAGTTAGAAAAAGAGTATAACGAACATAACACTCCACACCTAGCACCTAACACTATTGTTGTAGCAGTAGATCCAAGATACTTTAGACCAACAGAGGTTGATTTACTTTTAGGAGATCCTTCTAAAGCAGAGAAGAAACTAGGATGGAATAGAGAGTATAATCTGCAAAACCTTGTAAATGATATGATGAAATCAGATTTAAAACTTATGACAAAAGATGTTTACCTAAAAGATGGTGGATATAAAACTATGAGTTATTACGAGTAAATTTGATAAAATATCATAAAATCAAAAGGAGTTTAGTATGCATACTATAAAATTACATATAGAAGATAAAGTTTTTGATAAAATTATGTATTTTTTAAAAAACTTACCTAAGAATGAAGTAAGAATAGTTGAAAATAGTGTTATAGATGATTTTTCATATTTAGAGCAGGAGATTGATGTAGGTTTGAATTCTGGCTTAAGTAATAAATCACATGAAGATATAATAAAAGATATAAAACAAAAATATGCATAATATAAAATACTCAAATCAAGCAGAGATTGATCTTGAAAATGCAATATCTTATATAGCAAAAGATAGCAAGCAAAATGCTATCGCTTATTTGTTAAGATATGAAGAAAAAATTGAGTTATTAAAATTAAACCCAAATATGGGTGTAGAGTGCAAAAATAAATTAATAAATAGAGATTGTAGAGTTTTAGTACACGAAAGTCATATAATAGTATATAGAGTTGATACAAATACAAATAATATTTTAATAATAAGAATTTTTCATAGCTATGAAGAGTATAAAAGTAAGTTAAATGGAAATATAAATGAATAAAAATAGTAAGATATATGTAGCAGGACATAGAGGATTAGTTGGTTCTGCTATTGTAAAAAACTTAATATCAAAAGGTTATACAAATATAATCACAAGAACTCATAAAGAATTAGATTTACTAAATCAAAAAGCTGTAGAAGAGTTTTTTGAAAAAGAGAAACCAGAATATGTAATCTTAGCAGCTGCAAAAGTTGGTGGAATAGTTGCTAATAATACATATAGAGCTGATTTTATTTATGAAAATTTACAAATTCAAAATAATGTAATTCATCAATCATATGTTCATAAAGTAAAAAAACTATTATTTCTTGGATCAACTTGTATCTACCCAAAAGAAGCTCCTCAACCTATGAGTGAAGATTCTTTACTAACAAGTCCACTAGAATATACTAATGAACCATACGCAATAGCAAAAATTGCTGGTATTAAAATGTGTGAAAGTTATAATATACAATATGGAACAAACTTCATATCTGTGATGCCCACAAATCTATATGGACCAAATGATAACTTTGATTTAGAAAAATCTCATGTATTACCAGCACTTATTAGAAAGATACATCTTGGTAAATGCTTAGAAGAAAACAATTGGGAAGCAATAAAAGAAGATTTAGATAAAAATCCAATTAAATGTGTCAAGTGCTATGAATTAGGTACTAATAAAGAAGATAAAACTATTACAGGAAAATCTAGTAAACAAGAAATACTCGATGTTTTAGAAGAATATGGAATAAGATTACATAATACAGAATTCTTAACACCTAACACCAATTTGAACAAAATTCAAATTGAAATATGGGGAAGTGGAAATCCAAGACGAGAGTTTCTCTACTCTGAGGATATGGCAGATTCTTGCGTGTTTTTACTTAAAAATATAGATTTTAAAGATATTCTTAACACTAAATTCCTAACACATACCTCTAAGAACGAAGTTCGTAATACACATATAAATATAGGAACAGGAAAAGATATAAGCATAAAAGAGTTAGCCGAACTTATCAAAAAAATTATAGGATTTAAAGGTGAGCTTGTTTTTAATACAGATAAACCTGATGGAACAATGGTAAAACTAACAGACCCAAGTAAACTTCACTCTTTAGGGTGGAAGCATAAAGTAGAGTTAGAAAATGGAATGGAAACTATGTATAAGTGGTATTTAGGAAATAAAAATGTTTAAAATAATGTTAAATAAATTAAAAAAATTTTTTATTATCAAAAATAAAGGTATCAACAATAAAATCAACATCTCGTCAAAATGCTTTCTAGAAAAAAAATCTAGAATTAAAATTAATGGAAATTATAATAATATTGCTATAGAAGATGGAAATTATAAGAATGTTACTATAGATATAAATGGAAATTATCATAACATAATAATTCAAAATTCAACTAGAATAAATGGTCTTCATATAATTTTGCAAAATAATTATAATTCTATAATTATTGGTAAAAATATAGGATTTAATAATACTTTATTAGTGTCATGCGGGAATAATAATGAAATTTCAATAGGTAATGATTCTATGATTTCATCAAATGTTGAAATTTGGAGTTGTGATGGACATTCTATATTTCAAAATAATAAAATCATTAATCATTCAAAGTCAGTTAAAATTGGGAAACACGTATGGATTGGACTAAATTCAAAAATTTTAAAAGGCGCTGAAATAAATGATGGTTGTGTTATAGGAGCTAACTCTTTAATATCAAATAAAAAATTTTATCAAAACTCACTTATAGTAGGAAATCCTGGAAAAGTCATAAAAGAAAATATTTTTTGGACTGTTGAAAATTTAGAATGTTAAATTTTCTTCAAAAATATTCGTTTTATCTCTTTTATAATTTTTTTAAATAAATTTTTTTGTATTTTATCTGCTTTTGTATGATGTAAAAATTGTTTCACATTTGAATCTTCTAACCTATTTCTATCAGTATTTCCAAACTGAGTAGGGTCAGGAAAAGATTTTAATCCATATCTTTTACAAAGTAAACTAAAAATAGACTGATCATGCCTATGTTCTTTGAAACCTTCATAGTTTTGATATCCTAATGTATTTTCAATATCTGTTATGCATCTCACATCAGAGGCATAGATTATCCATTCATCTATAAAGTTAATACTTTTCTCTGTTTTTTTAAATAAATTAGCTCCAGCCCACATTTGATTTGTATTAATATACTTTTCTTCATCACAATTCATCAAAATAAAAGTATCTCTTTTTGTCCAAATCTTTTCTAAATGAGGATTATAAAAAGGAATAATATCTTGATTTATTTCTTTTTGTAACTTTATCAGAGAATTAATAGAATCTATAAAATATGCCCCACTATCACAATAAAACAATAAATCACCATCATCTAAAGTTGACAATACTTTTTTTATAAAATAAGGTTTCCAAAGCCAATATCCATTTCCTCTTTCTTGAGATAAAATTAATTTGTGCTGTTCATAAAATTCTTCTTCTATATCTTTTGGTGAAAATGAATAAATCTTATCAAAACTACATATCTTTAAAGCAGTATCATTTTGATACTTTTGCTTTTCTTCAAACAAGTCATTTGCAAAATTAACTAACACTACTTTCATTAAGAAACTCCCATATATTTTTTTTAATTATAAACTACAATATTCTTAAATATAATAAACTGTATCTTCAAAATCATTATTATAATTGTCAACAATTGAATAGCATTTAATTCTCCTTTTTTATATTCAGTTTAGAATTTATCTCATTTTTACTTTGCCAATTCCAACTAGATTTACACATATCTTCCAAATTATGTTTTGCTTCCCATCCTAAAATCTCTTTTGCTTTTTGTGGATTTGAGTAGCAAGTAGCAATATCCCCTGCTCTTCTAGGAACTAATTTATAAGGTATCTTTTGTCCACTTGCTTTTTCAAAAGCTTTTATCATATCTAAAACACTATATCCAGTTCCTGTTCCAATATTAATTTTTGAGTTTATAAAATTATAATTTTCACTATTTAAATATTCTATAGCTTTTACATGAGCATTTGCTAAATCAACTACATGGATATAATCTCTTACTCCCGTACCATCTTTTGTTTCATAATCACTTCCAAATACACTTAGCTCTTTTAATTTACCAACAGCAACTTGAGAGATATATGGCATAAGATTATTTG
>NZ_JBAZAH010000022.1:0-24889 GCF_041672065.1 Aliarcobacter sp.
TACTTCAAAAATCAAACATCAGCAAGAAATATTTACTTGCAAATGTTCTTTAAAAATATATTGTTAATAAAATATTGCCTTTTTTAATTTTCTCTTCATTTTAAGTTATTCTTTATAAAAAGGCTTATTTAAAAATAGTTTATATTATATTAAATAATAGTAAACAATTTGCTTTAAGAATTATAACTTTTAATTATGCACCAATACTATCTTTTTTTAATTTTTTTCTTTTTTGATTATCTGTAGTAGTTGGATTTACGCTATTTTGAATATAATCTATAATTTTCTGAGCTACATTAATATTTGTTGACTTCTCAATTCCTTCAAGTCCAGGACTTGAGTTTACCTCCATAACCAAAGGTCCTCTTTTTGAAATTATCATATCAACACCACAAACTCCAAGTCCCATAGCTCTAGCAGCTGCAAGTGCTGTAGTTTTTTCTTTTCTATTTAATTTACAAATAGAGGCATTTCCACCTTGATGAAGATTTGATCTAAAATCACCTTCAGCTCCTTGCCTTCTCATTGCAGCAACGACCTCTCCACCAACTATAAATACTCTAATATCACTTCCATTTGCCTCTTCAATATACTCTTGAACAAGCAAATTTACATCCATTCCATAAAAAGCATCAAGAACAGATTTTGCAGCTTTTTTACTATCTACTAAAACAACTCCAACCCCTTGTGTTCCTTCTAAAATTTTTAAAACCAAAGGCGTTCCACCGCTTAAAGCTATTACATCTTTTGCATTTGATTTATTTGATGCAAAAACTGTTCTTGGTAAATCAACACCATTTTTTGATAGAACTTGAAGACTTCTTAACTTATCTCTACTTCTTGTAAGTGCTAAATTTCCAGTTGTTGAAAATACATCTTGCATCTCAAAGTGTCTTACTATTGCTGCACCAAAAAATGTTCTACTTGCTCCAATTCTTGGAATTATTGCATCTGGAACTTTTAAAACCTCTCCTTCATAATTTACAACAAGCTCATTTTTCATAATCTCTATTGTACATTTTAAATAATCAATAACTCTTACTTCCCAACCTTTATTCAAAACCTCTTCATACAATCTTTTTGTCGAATAAAGATTCTCATTTCTTGACAAGATATAAATTAACATTATAGTTTCCTATTTTAATATATTTTTTTTTGAAACATCAACTAAAAAACGATTTTGCAAAAACTTTCTACCTATTAGCATAGGGTATTTCATATCTGCTCTTGAAGTTAGTGATACTACTGTTTGATAGATTTTTCCAGCAAATTCAACTTTAACTTTTATGGATGCTCTAGTTTGAACAACTCCATTTGAACTTTTAACACTTTTTATTTTGAAAAGTGGCATTTTTACTCTTTTATTATGATAAGAGGGATGAATTTTATCTAGTAGTCTAAAGTGTACAAAATTAGAATCATCTACAAAGATATCATCGCAGTGAAGTGAGTTTGAGTAAGCTCCTGTATCAATTTTTGCATCTAAATCAAAAAGTTCTAAATCCAAAATAGATATAGGCTCTACTCTTCCTATTATTTGTAGCTGTGACATAATCACCCTTTTTTAAAATAAAGCAAATTATATCACAATAAAAAACTTAGCTCTACTTTTTTAACTCTTTTGCTTTTTGTAAAGCTAAAATAACCTCATCAATATTATCGTATGGAATATGAGATTTCCATTGAATATCTTCACCTGTTAAAGAGATTCCAATACTTACTATATCAGCAGTATTTGCTCCATAAGGCTCACTTACATTTGAAACTGTTATTTTTCCTTTTTTTGTTCCTGCTAAATCAAATTCAGCTATTTTTGTAGTTGTTGACATTTTATCTCCTTAATTTTTTTAAATTCTACATAAAGTTTCTTTTGTATATATTTAAATTAGTTAAAAATTGGTTCAGGTCTTGCCAAATAGAATCCTTGGAACTCATCTACCTCTAAATTAATTAAAATATCAAAAATCTCTTCACTATGAACAAACTCAGCAACTGTTTTTATATTTAAAGTTTTACAAAATGCTATTATTGATTTTACAATCTCATAAGAGTTTTGATCTGTATTTATATTTTTTATTAAACTTCCATCTATTTTTACATAGTGAGGTTTTATTCTAATAATTCTTAAAAAATTTGAATAACCACTTCCAAAATCATCAATAGCTATTTTTACACCCAAATCTTTATATTTTAAAACAAACTCCTCTAAAAAATCATAATCACTTACAGTTTCACTCTCTAAAATTTCAAAAACCAATCTTTGTCTAACACTTTGTTCTAAACTTAAAAGTTTATCTTCTAAATAATCTACAAATTCATAGTTTAAAATATCTTTGAAACTAAGATTAATTGTAATTTGTTTATCAGTTTTTAAAAGATTATCCAAACTTCTTGATATTACAATTTTAGAAAGTTGTAGATACTGTTTTGTTTTAAATGATATACCTAAAAATTTATCAGGTGTTACTATTATAGGAAGATTGTCTTCATCTTTATCTTCAATTCTCATAAGAGTTTCATATTTTTTAATATTTTTATCTTTATCAAATATTGCTTGATAATATGGAACTATCCTATTCTCCTCTACAGCTTTTTTAATCTTCTCTCTCCAATATAAAGATTGAATAATCAACTCTTTTGAATCAAGTTCATTGTTGTATATAAAATAACTTTGATTTAGTGATTTCGCTTTTTTTAAAGCCATTGCAGCTGTTATTATTGGTTCATCTTGGAAAATTGAGACTCCAAGAGTCATAGAGATTGTTATATTATCTTTTAATTTTTCAACATATATTTTTCTATTTAAAAATGTTTGATTAAGTTTTTCAATTAAGATAAAAATATCTTCAATAGCCATATTTTTTGTATTTGCTAAAGCAAAAATATCTCCACTTAATCTATAAGCAGTTACTTCATAATTTATCTCAAACTCTTTTAATATTTTTCCTATTTCAACCAAAACTAATTCAGCATTTATAAAACCATAAATCTCATTTAAATCTTCAAAAGCATCTAAATCTAAAAGAATTGCAACAACTGACTCTTGATCTCTTATACTATCTTCAAGAGCTTTTCTATTTTGTAAAGATGTAAGCTCATCTTTATAAAGTCTCTCTTCTATCTCTTTTTTTGCATCTACAATAACTTTATTGCATACATTTTTTGTATTCAATAAAGATTTTATGTACAAATATATAAATATTATTGATAAACTTGAACTTATTATTAATAATAGATATAAAAGATTAAAAGTTTGCAATTTTTTGACCAAACTTTACATCTTGATTTAATAAATCTTCTAAATTTACAAAATCTTTTTCCCAAAGCATAACAACCGTTGAACCCATCTTAAAGTAACCTAAGCAATCACCTTTTGAAAATTCAATGTTGTCATAGTTATAAACTTTTATCTCTTTTGTATCACGATTTGTTTCAACTTGCTTTTCAAACTCAAAAACCATTTGACCAACATTTAGTGCACCTACAAAGACCATATAAAAGATTTTACTATTTGATTCGCACTCTAAAATAACTCTTTCGTTTTGAACAAAAAGTTCAAACTCTTTGTTTAGGTATTTTAAATTAACTGGATATAGTTTTCCAGGAACATGTATTAGTTTTTTTAATTTAAAATCAATTGGAGCGTGATATCTGTGATAATCTTTTGGTGATAGATAAAAGTTCATAAAATCACCATTTTCTACTCTTTGAAAATTTTCACTACAATAGTAAGTTAAAAGCTCTTCAACACTATATTGCATCCCTTTAATTTGAAGTGCAATATCTTTATTTAATTTTCCACATTGAGTAATTAAACTATCTGTTGGTGATATAAAAATATTAGAAGTTTTATCAAAATCTCTTTGTATTATAAACTCTCTTGTAAAAAGCTCATTTAATGATTTATAATGTTTTGCATTTTTAAACTCTTTTAAATCTAGCTTCATCAATTTTGCATAAGAACTATTGATAAATTTTTGAATAGGTCTTGGAAACTCTTTTTTTGCAAACTTCCCAAAGTATTGTGATATAAGATTTGTAATATGCATTTAAGCCCCCGTAAAAAATTAGTCTAATATTTTACCTATTTTTTGCTAGAGTTTTGCTTTTAAAAGGATATTTATGTATAAAATTGTTATTCAAGATAGATGTGACTGCTTTTATAAAAGTTCACTACAAAATAATCTTACATTTAGTTCAAAAGATGTGGCTTTAGAAAAAGCTATTGAGATAAAAAATATTATGAATAGAACTTTTTGCAAAAAACACTCATTTGAGCTTCAAGAGATGCTTAATAATTTTGTAATTAAAGTTTACAAAGATGAACCAATAAAATCTTGTTGTGGAAATGGCTGCTGTATGTAAATTGAGTTTTATATTAACAAGTAAGCTTAAACTAAGAGTTGCTTCTGTAGGATGTACCTATCTTCAGTATTATTTTTTATAAAATAGTGCAAAGAAGGTAGTTTACTAAGTTTTGTAAACAAAAATATAATATGGAGTGTAAAATGAAAACTACAAAAGCAATTAAAGAGCTTGTAAAGCTTACAAAAAAAGATGAGCTAAGCAAATCACAAAAAAAAGAGTCTAAAAAACTTGTTGATGAATTAAAATCAAAAAATTCAAAACTAAAGTCTGAACTTAAAAAAACATCTAAAAAAGATAAAAAAAGAGCAAAGAGACTTAAAAACAAACAAAGTTTGATAAAAAAAGCTATTAAAAAAAGTAAATAGCTAGTTTGGTTTAGTGTAGGAAACTACACTAAACTATTTTTTTGGTTCTAAAACTATTATTTCACCATATTCTCTCATTTTGTGAGAGTTTAAACTAGCCTCTTCTCCAAATCCCCAATAAAAATCAGCTCTAATTTCACCCTTTATTGCACCACCTACATCAGCAGCAACTACAAGTTTTTTTATAGGCTCTTTTGTTACTGGATTTGTTGTTTTTATAAAAACAGGAGTTCCAAGTTCAATAAATCTTCTATCAACAGCAATATTTCTTTTTGGTGTTAAAACTGTATTTAAAGCTCCTGTTGCTATGTTTGGTGATATTTTAAAAAATATATAACTCTCATTTATATTTAAAATCTCATCAACTTTTTGTGGGTTTTCATTTAAATACTCTTTTATTTTTATACCATCTATCTCTTCAAGAGTAAAAATTCCATTTTCTACCAAATATTTACCAATAGATTTATAGGCTCTTCCATTTTGACCAGCCCAAGCTAAATTTATCAAAGTTTTATCCTCTAATTCAACTCTTCCACTTCCTTGAATTTGAAGAAAAAATAGATCAATTTTATTATCTACATAAAGTATTGGTTCTAAACTTTTGCTCACTTTTGACTCTATTTGGGCTCTTGTATAGTATGGGGTTAATCTATTATTCTCAACTCTTCCTACATTTCTATAATCTTTTAATTTACTATCATCTGAAATTACTAAATCTTGGGGTAAACCATAAACTGGATATTTATATCTTGAAGTTTTTTCAAAACTACCTTTTAAGAGTGGTTCATAATATCCTGTAATTAAACCTTGTTTGTTTTTATCTCTATCAACAATAGTATAGGCTTCAAAATTTTCAATAAAAAACTTCTGGGCATTGTTATAATTTTCTGAGAGTTTACAAACATTTGTAAATTTTGGATTTATTTGTGATTTTTCACAATCTTTTTTAAATACTTCAAAGGCAAGTTCTAAGTCATCATCAAAAAAACCATCAATTTTTGAAAATGGTGTTTTTTGAAAACTTATCTCTTTTTGAGAACAAGAGATAAAAAACAGAGCTATAAAAATAAGAGCTATTAAGTTTAAATTTCTCATAAGCATCAAGGTAGAGTTTTACTCTACCTCTGCATCGATAACATCGTCATCTTTTTTTGCTTGTTGGTTTGCTTGTCCACCTTGTCCTTGCTCACCATCTTTTTTATACATAGCTTCTGCTAATTTATGAGATTTTTCAGTTAAAACTTTTAACTTCTCTTCAATTTGCTCTTTTGTAGCATTTTCATCTTTTAAAGTCTCTTCCAAATCTGCTGCTGCATCAATAATAGCTTTTTTCTCATCTTCGCTAATTGCATTTTCATTCTCTTCTAAAGTTTTTCTTGTAGAGTGAAGCATAGCATCTGCTTGATTTCTAACTTCAATTAAAGCTTTTTTCTTAGCATCTGTCTCTTTATTTGCTTCAGCTTCAGCTACCATTTTTGCAATCTCATCATCACTTAATCCAGAGCTTCCAGAGATTGTAATTTTATTCTCTTTTCCAGTACCTTTATCTTTTGCACTTACATTTAAAACACCGTTTGCATCAATATCAAATGTTACTTCAATTTGAGGAACACCTCTTGGAGCTGCTGGAATATCTGATAATTCAAACATACCTAAAGATTTATTATCTTTTGCAAACTCTCTCTCACCTTGGCAAACATGAATAGAAACTGCTGGTTGATTATCATCAGCTGTTGAGAAAACTTGAGATTTTTTAACTGGAATTGTTGTTCCTTTTTCAATAAGTTTTGTCATAACTCCACCTAAAGTCTCAATTCCTAAAGAAAGTGGCGTAACATCTAATAAAAGAACATCTTTAACATCACCTCTTAAAACTCCAGCTTGAACAGCAGCTCCAGCAGCAACAACTTCATCTGGATTTACACCTTTGTTTAAATCTTTTCCAAAGAAATCTCTTACAACTTGATTTGCTTTTGGTAATCTTGTAGATCCACCAACCATGATAATCTCATCAATTTCACCTTTATCTAAATTTGCATCTTTTAAAGCTGTTTTGATGTGACCTAAAGTCTCATTGATTAAATGTTCAGTCATTGACTCAAATTTTGCTCTTGTTAGAGATTTAACTAAGTGAACTGGTCCTGCATTTCCCATAGAGATAAATGGTAAGTTAATCTCTGTACTTTCAGCTGAACTTAGCTCTTTTTTAGCATTTTCAGCAGCATCTTTTAATCTTTGAAGTGCCATTTTGTCATTTTTAATATCAAATCCATTCTCATCTTTGAACTCTTTTGCAAGCCAATCAATAATTGCATTATCAAAATCATCTCCACCTAAGAATGCATTTCCATCTGTACTTAATACTTCAAATGTTCCATCACCAATCTCTAGAACTGTAACGTCAAAAGTTCCTCCACCTAAATCATAAACTAAAACTTTCTCTTCACCTTTTTTATCAAGTCCATAAGCAAGTGATGCTGCTGTTGGCTCATTGATAATTCTTAATACATTAAGACCTGCAATTGTTCCAGCTTCTTGAGTCGCTTTTCTTTGTGCATCATTAAAATATGCAGGTACAGTTATGACTGCATCTGTAACTTTTGAACCTAAATACTCTTCAGCATCAGCCTTTAATTTTCCTAAAATTTTTGCTGAAATCTCTTGAGGAGTATAAACTTTTCCAGCAATCTCAACTGCTGCTGCTCCATTTCTATCTACAATTTTATATCCAACTTTACCTTGAGCCTCTTTTGCATTTGGCTCATTCATCATAAGACCCATAATTCTTTTAATAGAATAAATTGTTTTTTCAGGGTTTGTAATAGCTTGTCTTTTTGCTGGATCTCCAACTAAAATTTCACCTTTATCTGTAAATGCAACTATTGATGGAGTTGTATTTTTACCCTCTTTGTTTGGAATAATTTTTGCTTCACCATTTTCATAAACTGCAACACAAGAGTTTGTTGTTCCTAAATCTATACCAATAACTTTACTCATTTTTTCTTCCTTTTATTAAATTTTCTTTTTAAATTCGTAAATAATCTTAAATTCTATAGTTTAATGACTTTTCGGTCAGAAACCTTAGAAATAGCCAGATTTTAGGCTAGTTCTAATTTGCTATGCTAACCATCGAAGGTCTAAGCAATCTATCTTTTAACATATAACCTTTTTGTAACTCATTTACAATTTGTCCTGTTTCGTGATCAGGGCTATCAACTTGCATAACTGCATTGTGAACATTTGGATCAAACTCACCATCTGTATCTATTTTTGTAATATTGTGCTTTTCAAAAGTTGTTATAAAACTTTTAATTGTAAGTTCAATTCCCTCTTTTAGTTTTGGAAGTAACTCTTCGGCACTAATATTTGCATTAGCAGATGCTAATGCCATCTCTAAAGTATCAAGAGGAGTTAACAGATCTTTTGCAAATTTTTCACTTGCATAATCAATTGCTTGATATTTCTCTCTTTCTAATCTTTTTTTAATATTTTCAAAATCTGCATGTACTCTTAAAAATTTATCTTCACTCTGTTTTAACTCATCTTCAAGCCTAGCTATAACATCTTCTAAGCTATCCTCTTTTTTTTCACCAGAACAACACTCATCTTTTTTTTCACAACAATCATTTTTATCATCAATTTCTTGTTGATTACACTCAATATTATTCTCTTCTTTTAAAAGCTCTTCATTTTTGTTTTCGCTCATTTTTTCTCCTTAAAAATTTATAATTTGTTTAAAAAAATATTCATAATCTTTTGATAATTCACCAATGACAAATATTTTTGTCTCTTCATTGTCTATTTTGCACAATTTACATATTGCTATATAGTTTTGAGGTAGAAAACCATCAAAATATAAGCCCTCTTTTAACTCATCCAAAATAGTTCCTTTTAAAAATCTATTTATCGTGAACTCATCAAAATCTTTTTCTAAAGCTAGTGATAAAAACTCTTTATAGTTAAAAATTTTTAAATCTTTACTTTGTAAACTATCATTGATATTTGTATAAAGTTCATAAGCTCCAACCTCTTTTGATACTTTTAAAATATCATTTAAAGAAATCTGTACAAAATCACCTAAAAATTTAAAAAGTGCACTACTATATTTTATAGTAACTGCAAAACTTGAAAACTCTAAGATTATGTATCTATTTTCAACATTTATTAAATTTTTTAAAATATCACTGTTATCTCTTTTTAGAAAAACACAAAGACCAACTCTTTTTGACATCTCTTCTATCGCTTTGATATTAACTCCACCAAGCGAGAAATTAAGTCTATCTATCCAATACTGTTTTAAAGCTTCATTTGTAGGAGTTCTTCCACTACTTATGTGCTCTTGAGCTAAAAAACCCTCATCTACTAATTTTTTAAAATAACCTCTGATTGTAGCAGTTGAGTACTCTAGATCGTACATAGATTTTAATTGAGTTGAACCAATTGGTTCTAAATGTTCGATATATGCTTTTATAATTGATTGTAATAAAAACTCTTTTTTATCTAACAAAATTAACCTCTCTATCTTTTAGCACTCTAATGTTTAAACTGCTAAAGAATTATAGCTTATTGAGTCAATGTTTGTCAAGTATTATATTAGTAAACTTTTAAAGTTTTCTCTTCTAATATATAAATCTTTGTAACCAAGCTATCTATAAAGGTTTTTTGATGAGATACAATTATCATTGATTTTTCTATACTTTTTAAAATATCAATAAGCTTTTTTTCACCATCATCATCTAAGTTATTTGTTGGCTCATCAAGAAGCAAGATTTTTGGCTCTTTTATTAAAATAGCTGCTAAAGCTACGAGTTTTTTCTCTCCACCACTTAAATCATAAATTACTCTATTTTCTAAATGCAAAATATCTAAGCTTTTTAAAATATCTAAGCTTTTTTTATATGCTTCAGCTTTTTTTACTCCCAAAGCCAATAAAGAGAACATAACATCTTCAATTACAGTAATAGACAAAAAAAAGTTATCTATATCTTGAGGTAAATATGCTATTTCATCTCTATATTTTTCATAATCCTCTTTTTTGTTGATTCTATTATGAAAAATATCTATTGTTCCACTGTTTTGATTTTTTAAACCAGCTATTATTTTAAGAAGTGTTGATTTTCCAACTCCATTTTTACCAATAATAGCAACTTTCTCTTTGTGTCCTAAATCAAAACTTACATTTTCAAATAAAATCTTCTCATCTTTTTTATATGAAATATCTTTTAAATTTATTGAACAACTCATAAAACTACCTTTAAAAAAATTATAATTGATATTAAAAATATCAAAATAGAATCAACTAAACTAAAACTATTTTCATAATTTATAAAAATTTCACCTTTAAAACCTCTTGCTTTAAAACTATCTTTTAGTTTTTCACTATTTTTAATAGTTTTTAAAAATAGTATTCCAAAAATATTTCCGTAGGTTTTATATGTAAAAATATCTGTTTTTGCTTTAAAGTTTCTGGCCTTTAAAGACTCTTTTATATTTTTAAACTCCATATTTAAATCAAAAATAGACTTAACAGTAAAATATAAAGTAGAATTAAACTTTTTAGGAAATTTTAAAATCATAAAAGCTTTTACAATATCAAAACCATTTGAAGAGTAAAATAGTAAAAGATTAAATAAAAGTATAAAATTTACTTTTAAAAAGAGATTTAAAGCTTCATTTATATTAGTTTCAAAATATAAAAAAAGAGTTAATACAAGCACAAAAAAGTTTAAAAATAGTAGTTTTTTTAAAATATTTAAAATATTTTTATAGTTTAAATATATAAGAAAAATCAGAGGAAGTATAAAAAATAGTTCAAATTTTGAGAAACTCAAAATCAAACTAAATCCAACTGCACTCAACAAAGAGATAGCTGGATTTAAACTCAACTTTTAACTCTTTTTATTATTAAAAATATAAAAGCTATCAAAATCAATCCAAAAGCTATTTTAAATATCTCAAAATAGTTTAGTTGTGTTTCTAAAACCTCTATTCTGTTTTTTAAAAGAGTATTCTCTTCTAATAACTCTTTAATTTTTTTATCTTCTTCTATTTTTTCTTTATTTTCAACTTCAGCAATCTTTTTTGAAACTTTTATATCTTTGCTAACAAAGTGCGAACTTCCTGCATCAACTGTAACCTTGAAAAAATCATTTGAGCTTTTATAGTTATACTCACCATTTTCATCTAATCTACTTTCAAAAACTAAACCATCTGATTCAATTTTAAATTTACAACTCTTGCATGGCTTAGCATTTCCAAAATATGAGTTGATATAAAGATTATCATCTTTTAGATCTAAAAATAGATTCACCTTGTGAGCGAATAGAAATATTGGTAAAAATAAAATCAAAAAAAATCTCATATATTTAATCCTTTAAATAAATTTGGCATTGTTTTTTTTATATATAAAAACAAAAAAAGTGTAATTAACCCTTCTAAAATCATTGTTGGAATATTTACAAGAACTATTGAATATGCTGCATTTTTATACTCTTGTTTTGAAAAAACCAAAAGAATAAACATCATAATAGCTGATAAAAAAACTCCACTAAATCCAATTATAAAAAACTTTATTTTTTCATTTAACTTTTTTAAAATATTAATTTTAAATAATAAAAATACAAAATATGCGGGAATTGCTATTATTAAAACATTTGCTCCTAAAGAACTAACTCCTCCGTACCCCAAAAGCAAAGCTTGTAAAATAAGTGCCAAAGATATAGAAAATATTGCAACACTTCCTAAAAATACTCCAATAAAACCTAAAAGCATTAGATGAATTTGAGTAAATCCAAAGGGTATATGAATAAATGAAGCTACAAAAAAAAGAGCACTAAAAGCAGAAGCTAGTGCTATTTTATCATTTGATAAATTTTTAAAAGAGTATATTAAAAATAAAGTAGCAACAGTAGTCGAAACTACTGTAACTTCAAGAGTTAAAATACCATCACTAATATGCATATTAGTAAGCTTTTAACCAAAGTAATGCACCATTTTCAATAGGGTATTTTTTACCATTTAGCTCTTTTTCTCCCTCTTCAATTAGTGCTGCAAATCCCCACCAACCTTTATGATTCATTACAAAAGAGAAAACTCCATTTTTATCTGTTTTAATACTTTGAGTAATATGTGAAGATGTTGGAGCTTTTAAATCAAACTCATTATAAAGTTCAACTTCTACCTCAACATTTGATTGTGGTTTTCCATCTTTTAAAACTACACCTTGAAAAATATTTCCAGCATAAAGTCCAAAAGGTTTTGTAAGTGGAACTATCTCATATTTTAAACCAATTGGCTCATCCCATCCATCTTCAACACCAAAAGCACTAACTATCACTTTTGGAACATGGCTTATAAATAAACCTTCTGACTCTTCAAAATAAGGCTCAGGTTGTACAAAAAACTTATAAACTGCTGGTTTATCTATTGAATATGAAGTTTCCCAAGCTTTGTGTTCAAACTTTTTTCTCTCTTTTAAAGGTAGAGAGTTTTTACTCTTATTTACAAAAATACCTTTTGGTTTCTCCATATTCATACCACTTTGTTCAAAAGGGTGAATAAACATAGCCTCTATTTTGATATTTGCATCTTTTTTATCTTCGATATTATCACTAGTTGGAAGAAGAGTTAAAAAATGTGCATTTGCAAAAAGAGCTGTTAATGCTAAAACATAAATAATTTTTTTCATGGCTTATCCTTTTTATTTTTTGCTGATTATAATTGGCTTTACTTTATAGAATATAAATTTTATAGTTTCTTATATAGTTTTAGAACTAGATTACTCTAATTCCAAACTCATAAGATACATATCTTCACCATCTGTTACCTTTATATCTGTGCTTTGGCATTTTGGGCAAGCAAACTCATTTTTTTGTAAAGTTGAATTAGCATTGCATCTATTACAAAAAATCTCAACTTTTTGAATATTTATCGAAAATTCTGCACTCTCACAAATAGTTTTCTCTTTAAAAGTATCAAATGCTGTTTGAAGAAGTTCTGGCTCAACTCCACTTAAAACTCCAATTTTTACAACTACTTTTATAACTTTTTTTGCACCATTTGCTCTTGCGTGTTCTTCGCAACTCTCTAATAGTGATTGAACTATTGAGTATTCATGCATAATAGTCTCCTTTTTAAATCTATCATTCAAAAGTAAGCAATTAACAAATCCTTGGAAGCAGCTCACCAGTTGGTGTATCTAAAAATCTTTTTGTTCCCCAAGAACTATTTAAAATAACTTTTTGCGGGTATTGAGTAGTTACTTTTCCAATAATAGAAGCATTTTTTGCCTCTTCAAATTTATGTAAAACTTCTATTGCACGAGCTGCATCTTCTTTTTTTATTGCGAGTAAAAAAGTTCCCTCATTTGCTAGATTTGTTGCTTCAAAACCTAGCATTTCACAAATTCCTTTTACCTCATCACTAATAGGAATTTGTTCTTCTTCTACTTCTATACAAATATTTGATTGCTTCGCCCATTCGTTTAATACAGCACTCACTCCTCCTCTTGTAGCATCTCTTAAAGCTGTTATTTTAATACCTGCATCTATCAAAGCCTTTACTAAAGGATATAAAGAGTTACAATCACTTTTTAAATTTGAGTTCATATTTATACCTTCTCGTGCTGTAAATATTGTAGCTCCATGAGCTCCTATGTCACGGCTTACAAGAATCAAGTCATCTTGCGTAATATTGTTTGAGCTAATTCCTCCATAAAGAACTTCTCCAATACCAGTTGTATTTATAAAGATTTTATCAACCACACCTTTTGGCACTACTTTTGTATCTCCACTTACGATTATCGCTTCATTTTTTACTAACTCTTCTTTCATAGAGTTTACAATAATTTCAAGTTGTTCTACTTCAAATCCCTCTTCAATAATAACTGAACAAGTAAGATATTTTGGTTTTGCTCCCATCATAGCTAAATCGTTACAAGTTCCACAAATGGCAAGTTTTCCTATATTTGCTCCATTAAAAAAAAGAGGAGTAACTGTAAAACTATCTGTACTAAAAGCTAATGTTCCATTTTGAATAACTGCTGCATCTTCACTCTTTTCTAAAATCTCATTTTTAAAAGCTTTATAAAAAACCTCTTTTATTAACTCACTATTTTCAACTCCACCATTTCCGTGTGCTAATGTTATTGTTTTTGTCATTTATCTGTTTTCCCTACTTTTACTATACTTTTTACTTCCACCTTGTGATGTCTCAATTGGATATTTAGGATTGTGAAATTCATCCCAATTTCTATCATCACTAAACTTTTGAATTCTTTGTTTTATTTGTTCTATATCCATGTTATCTCTTTATAGTAAATTCCCATATTTATAATAAGCACTACAAGCACCCTCTGAGCTCACCATACAAGATCCTATAGGATTTGTTGGAGTACATACAGTTCCAAAGATTTTGCAATCAGTTGGTTT
This sequence comes from Aliarcobacter sp., assembly GCF_041672065.1. Classification (NCBI taxonomy): domain Bacteria; kingdom Pseudomonadati; phylum Campylobacterota; class Epsilonproteobacteria; order Campylobacterales; family Arcobacteraceae; genus Aliarcobacter; species Aliarcobacter sp. Next base: position 14,162 of record NZ_JBAZAH010000022.1, read on the forward strand.
TGCAACTCCTTTTAAAATCTCAGGACATTTACAAGCTTTATTCTCTTTTACTTCATGTGTTGGCAATATATCTTTGTAAACTATTTTTGCATTATATTTATCAAACTCATCTTTTAGTTCATAACCACTATTTTCAACCTCACCTATTCCTCTAAATTTAAAAGAAACTTTTTTAAAGTATCTGTTTATAAGCTCTTGGGCTTTTAGATTTCCTTCATAAGATACAACTCTTTTATACTCAATTTCCAAATTGGCTCTTTTTTCTTTGAACTGTTTTACAATCATTGAGATACTTTGCATCACATCTACTGGTTCAAATCCACTTACAACAACTGGTTTATTATAATTTTTTGGGAACTCTTCATAAATTTTACTTCCACTAATAACACTTACATGAGATGGTCCTAAAAAAGCATCTATTTTGCAGTTTTTATCTTCTACTAAAACTCTCATAACCTCTGGAACTGTTATATGATTTATAGAAAATAGAATATTTTTTATATCGTTTTTGATTACTTGCTCCATTAAAGCACAAGTCATTGGAGTTGTTGTTTCAAAACCTATTGCAAAAAAGACTACTGTTTTATCTTTATTCTCGTCTGCTATTTTTAAACAATCCATAGGAGAATAGACAAATCTTACATCAGCACCTTGGCTTCTTGCGTTTTGTAAACTTCCCTTACTTCCTGGAACTTTTATCATATCTCCAAGTGTTACAAGTATCAGATCTTTTTGTAAACTTAAAATATAAGCACTATCTATTCTATCTTTTGGCATAACACAAACAGGACAACCAGGTCCATGAATAAAATTTATTTTTTTATTCAAAAGTTGTGGTATTCCATATTTCATAATAGTGTGTGTATGTCCACCACACACTTCCATGATATTTATAGTTCCATCATAATCTTTTAAATCTTCATCAATGATTTGTTTAAATGCTTTTATAGTTTTAGCATCACGAAAGCCATCATATAAATCTTTTAGTTGTAGTTCTTTTTCCATATTATATTACTTTATCTATTTGGACAGTTTTGCGATTCTTCAATAGCTGCTAAGCGCTCGTTCTCTTCCATCTTATCTATAATCTCTTGATAAACTTTTAGAGATTCTAAAGCATATTCTTCATCTATTTTATTCATAGCAAAACCTATATGAATTAAAACATAATCTCCTACTTTTACCTCTTGATCTATTAAATCTAAACTAGCACTTCTTTCTACTCCCATAGTATCAACTACGCAACTGTTCATCTCAGGGTCTATACTTTTTATTTTTGATGGTATTGATAAACACATACAATTTTTCCTTTTATCTATTATTTGTAAAACAATTTTATGAATGATTCTGCAACGCAAGGGTAAAAATCTTTGATTTTTGGGTACCCATCGTGAAGCCTAAATGAATGAAATTGATTTTACAAATATCATCGCATTTTTCTTTTAAAATTAATCCAATCAATCACATTTTGAAGTGATTGTTTATCTTTTATATTTACTTCCAAAATATCTACATTTGGTTTTAGTTTTCTAGCTTCTGTTTTCTCTTTTTCTATATCATATTCAAAATATGGAAGCAAATCAGTTTTTGTAAAAAGTATTAAATCAGCACTTCTAAACATAACTGGATATTTTGCTATTTTATCTTCACCTTCTGGAACTGAAACTAAAACAATGTTTAAATGAGTTCCTACATCATAAGATGCTGGACATACAAGATTTCCTACATTTTCCACAAAACAGACATCAATATTCTCTAAAGATAAGTTATGCAAACCTTTATGAACCATAAATGCATCAAGATGACAAGCACTTCCTGTTTGTATTTGAACTGCATCTATTCCTTTTGCTTTAAGTCTATCTGCATCTCTTGAAGTCTCCAAATCGCCTTCAACAACTGCAAATTTAAAATCTACCATATCAGCAATATTTTCTAAAAGTGTAGTTTTTCCACTTCCTGGACTACTCATCAAATTTATTCCTAAAACTTTATGACTATCAAAATGAGCTCTATTATGAGCTGCTTCATGGTCATTTTTATCTAAAATTTTTTGAATTACAGATATAGTTTTTGAATCATTTAGCAAAGGATTTGTTTTTAAATTATCATTTATTGGTTTAAATATAGTTCCATTTTCATGATTATGGTGATGATGACTATGTCCATGGTCATGGTTATGATTATGCTCCATTCCAGCTATTGTACATCCGCAGTCTTTACACATATTACTATTTCCTTTTAGTTTTTCAAAAGTCTATCCCATTTCCTTTTAAAACTATTTGATATATTATAAGCACCTATATATTTTTAGAACAAATTTGTTAAAATCTACTTATGATATGTCCAAACTGTGAAAATAAAGATTTTTATAATCTTGCAAATGATTACATAAAATGTAAAAAGTGTGCCAAAAAACTATCTTTAAAAAAAATTGAAAAAGATAAATTAATCATTCAAAAATTCTGTGAAAATAAAACCGCTTTTGAAGTTTCAAATGAATTAGAACTAAATTATAAAACCGTAAAAGATAGGTTTGATGTTTTAAGACAAAAAATTGCAGTTTATTCTGAAGATATTTATAACTCATCAATTAAAGACAATACCGAGTATGAAGAGTTTTACTATTTAAAAGAGAGAGAAAAAGTAAAGAAAAAAAAGAGTCTTAGTGAAGCTGTAAATATTATTGGTTTTTATTCAAATCAAAAAGTTTACACACTTTTAATGCCAAAAATAGGCAATCGTGCATTTGATGTAGAGGATGGATTTATTCAATATTTAAGTTGGTACAAAATTCACTCTCAAAATGCACATCAAACAAAACTAAATAGATTTTGGAAGTTTTTGGAGAAAAATTTAAAAAAACACAAAGGTGTAGATGAAGACAATTTTTTTTACTATTTAAAAGAGTATGAATTTAAATTTAACTATAAAAAGTCTGAACAGCTAGAGATTTTAAAATCTATATATTTTCAAGAGTGAAAAAAGCTTGTCCCAAAGATATATTTTCATCATTTACACTATAATTTTCTCCTATATAAATCTCTTTGTCTTTTAGTTTTTCAAATATAATTTTAAGTAAAGTTCTATTTTGAAAAACTCCACCACTTAAAACAATAGCTAAATCTTTGTATAAATTTGAGATATCAAAAATTATATTTGCAAGAGTATTTATAAATTTTGAAGCAATAATTTTTTTATCTTTTTCGAATACAAGCTCTTTTATCATTGGTGAAATATCTATAATATTGTCAATCAAATCAAAAGAGAAAGCATCTTTTATATTTTCATCATATAAATTTTCTAAATAAAGACCTGTTTGTCCTTCATACTCTTGAATATGAAGAGTATTAGCAAGTGAACAAACGGCATCAAAAACTCTTCCAAAAGAGCTTGAAAGGGGTGAATTTAAAGATTTTTGCCAAATTGTGTGTAAATTTTTTATCTCATTTTTTTCAAATATTTTTAAAAATTCCAAAGGTAAAGAGTAAATCTCTTCAAGGCAGAAGTTATCAAAAAGTAGTGATAAAGCTACTCTTTTAGGCTCTTTTATAGCTAACTCTCCACCTAAAAGTTTAAAATATTTTAGGTGATAAGCTCTTTTATACTCCTTTTGATTTGCTATAAAAACTTCTCCACCCCAAATATTTCCATCATCACCATATCCAGTTCCATCAAAACAGAATGCTAAAACATCTTTTTTTAAAGATTTCTCTGCTAAAACAGCTAAAATATGAGCATAATGATGTTGAACTTGAATTAAATTTAAATTTTTATTCTCTTTTACAAACTCTAAAGCAATTTTTGTAGTCTCATAATTTGGATGTTTATCACAAACTATAATTTCAGGTACAAAATCATAAAAATTAAGGAAATTTTCTACTGTTTTTTTATAGTTTTCTATAGAAGCAATAGAATCTAAATCTCCTAAATATGGAGATGTAATAATCTTATTATCAAAAGCTATACTAAAAGTTGATTTTTGATTTGCTCCTAAACTTAAGATTTTTTTGCTAAATTTTCCATCAACTTTTAAACTACTTGGAGCATATCCTCTACTATTTCTAAGTTTTATAATTTTTTCATTTACAACTTGCAGTATTGAATCATCACAACTATTTAATATCTCTCTATTATAATCAAGTACAAAATCTACTAAATTATCAAGTTTTAAAAATATATTCTCTTTTGTTGTGATTATTGGTTCACCTTTTAAATTTGCACTAGTTGCGATGATTGGATTAGATAAGTTTTCAAATAAAAGATAGTGTAAAGCACTATTTGGTAAGAAACAGCCAATTTTTTTTATATTTGGTGCAACTAGATTTGATAGATTTTGATTCTCTTTTTTTTCTAATAATACTATTGGTCTTTGTTGTGAAGTTAAAATATCTTGTTCTAAACTAGAATAAATAGCAAAATTTCTTAAACTATCTATATCTTTAAACATTACAGCAAATGGCTTTGTGGCTCTTTTTTTAAGTTCTCTTAATCTAAATATAGTTTCATCATTTGAGGCATCACAAACTATATGAAATCCTCCCATACTTTTTATAGCTAAAATTTTTCCATCATTTATATATTTTGAAGCTAAATTTATTGCGTCTATTTTTGAAGCAATCAAAGTTTGTTTACTATCATAAAGAAAAGTTGTTGGTCCACACTCTTCGCATGATATTGCTTGTGCATGATATCTTCTATTTGTTGGATTTTCAAACTCATTTTGGCACTTTTTACAAAGAGTAAAATCTTTTAAAGATGTATTTTTTCTATCATAAGGAACGGTTTTGATTATAGAGTATCTAGGTCCACAATTTGTACAGTTTGTTAAAGGGTAGTTATATCTAAAATTGTTTTTATCAAAAATTTCATCTATACAATCTTTACAAATAGCTATATCAGAGGGAATTGTAGTTGTTTTATTATCAAAACTACTACTATTTTCTATTTTAAATTCAAAAAATTGTTTATTTGAATCTTCTACTTTGATATCTTCAATAACTGCAAGAGGTGGAGGATTGTTTTTTAACTCTTCTAAAAAACTGGAAATATCATTAGTTTTTCCAGATACTTCTATATTTACTCCAATATTATCATTATTTACATATCCAAAAAGATTGTATTTTATTGCTAAATTATATACAAAAGGTCGAAAACCAACCCCTTGTACAGTTCCATAAACTCTTATTTTTTTACTTATATGTAATCCATTGCATACTCTGTTGGTAAAATTAGATTATATTTTTTGCTAAGTTCTTTATAAACTTTATGAAAAACTTGTCTATTTGAAAATATATCTCCACATAAAACAATATCTTTTGCGTTTGTTTTTCTTGCTATTTCTCTTAAATAATCTATTATAAATTCAGCCAAAAACTCATAAAAAGAGAAACTAAGAGTTTCATTTTCAACATCTGCCATTTTATATGACATTATAGATTGAATAGTTTTTCTATAATCTAAATAGTTTTTGTTATCAATTTTAATTAATTTCATATCAATTTGTAAAGCATCAACATATCCACTATTTAGTGCTAACTCTTCAAAATCTTTAATTGATTCTATATTTAAAAGTTTGGCAATAGCTTCTATAATAGTTGAAAATCCACTCTTGTTTGAAAGTTTTATATCTTTTACATAAGGATATTTTTTTGAAAAATTATCAACCAATCTTTTACAGTTTTCATCAAGAGATGAGATATCTTCTAAAATTTGATTCATATTAGATTTTATATCAGGAATATATATTACTCTTTTTTCTTCTTTATTTAAAACTTTTATATCCACAAAACTATTTTTAGAATTCAGTGAAAAATAGACTCCAATAGAGTTTTTATCTAAAAGGTTATGCTCGTGTAAAACTGCATTATAAACATTTGAAAAAGAGTTAAGATATTCACTACTTGAATTAAATATCAAATCTTTTTTATAATCATATTTTGGATACAAAGTTTTATCATCACTAATAATAAGATTTAGATTTTCAAAACTACAAGCTTTTAACTCATCTTTTTTAGTCACATATAAAATATAATCAATATTTTGTTCTTTTAGCGCTTTTGATAGTTCAACCTCTTTTGAAGAGTTTACAAGTCTTGTAAAAATATATCCACTATTTGAAATATTTTCATCTATATTTTTTATTTTCAATTTAACCAAGGGTCTTTCTATTGAGCATAAAAGATTTATTTCAGGCTCTTCAATTATAAAAAGATCTGTTAAAATCTGACTATTTGTCACTAACAACCTAACTTCATAATTATCTTTTTCAAAGTTTTCTTTTAAATTTTTATTTGGTAAAAAGAGTTCTAACTCTTCAAATTCAACAACAAAAGATCTGTTTAAATTAACAATTTGGCTTAAAAAATCAAAATGAGAATTTTCTAAAATATCTTTAACTTTTCTATTTGTCAAAATCTCAAAATTCTCTTTTATATTTTTATCTTCTAGCTCTTTAATCTCTTCATTAAACTCATCTATTAAATATGATTTTTTCAAAAACATAGAGTAAGGAAGATTTGTTTCTAAATTTAAAAAAAACTTTTCAATATTTTCAAGCTCATCATCAATAAATATTAAAATATATCCAAAATATTGTTTTGTATTTGTATCTATATTTGAGTTTTTTATTAAATCATCTATTAATCTTTTAAAATAAAAAGAAGTTGAGTTATACTCTATTTTATAGATTAACTTCATGAGTAAAATCCTCTTCATTTGGGATTCTATTTAAATGAGAGCCATTGTAGCTTCCAATTAAACTTTTTACAATATCAGGAACAGCAATATCAGATTTTTTTGTAAGTTTAAAACCTAAGCTCTCTATCTCTTTTTTAGAAGTTTCTATAAAAAATGGAAATTTTTCTTCCATAAGTTTTGTAAGACCTATTTCAACACTTTGTATATCTTGTGGAACTATTCCAATTATCGTAACATTTGCATGAGAATCTAAAACTGAAACAATTTCAAGCATCTCAACAATCTCTACTTCATGCGCTGTTTTTCTATATTTTCCAAGTCCTAATAAAACATCACTAGGAAGCCTAAATATACTTCCAGCTTCATCATCAATAGACACAGTATCTAAAATAATGACATTTTTATACTCTTGAAAATATGCCATTAGTTTAAATCCTAATGTTCCACCATCAATAATCTCTAAATCTTCATCAAACTCATAATTTTGTTTTATATATTCACTAGCATAAATTCCTATACCCTCATCTTTAAAGAGCATATTTCCAACACCTATAATAATTGTATTTTTCATATAAATATTTAAAAGGTTTAGAAGCTTTTGCTTCTAAAACCTATTTCTCCTCTTCTTTTACAAACTTACTTCCACCAATTACAATAGCAATATCACCCTCTTTCCAGAAGATTGTTCTCCAAACTTGATAATAAATATGAAACATTACCCAAGCAAGTATAAAATACATAGCATAATGATGAGCAATTCTAACTCCCATATTTCCACCAAAAACATATAAAGTCCAATCAGTAACTAAATGAAGCATTGCTGGCCACCAAGAACCTATTGAGCTATTTCCTGATGCAAGACCATGAACATAAAGCTGAAGTCCAGTAAATAGCATAAATACTAAAAGTAGATGAAATATTGTAAAAAATACAATATTAAAACTATCACTATGGCTTGAATCAAACTTTTTTCTTCTATTAAGTGTTATTAAATTTAACAATACTTCAAAAAATTCAACAATATTTTGCTTATTAGGAATTAGTTTTTTATAAGGCTTCTCAAATCTTGAAAAGAAATATAAATATCCAACTAAAATAGCTGTTACATCAAATATAATAGCAACAATAAAGTGAGCCCATCTATTCCATGCCATAACATATTTATCAACAGCAGGATCTGCTATAAATGTTTGATAATATGGATGACCAATATATAAGCCCGTGATTACAGCTGTTATCATACTAAAAAATGTAACCCAGTGAACTATTCTCATAGTTCCTGTCATTCTTTTTATTTCTATATTTTTTGACATAGTATTCTCCTTAAATTGGATTTACTTTATAAACACCAAGCTCTTTACCATTTGTATCAATTAGGTGAACCGCACAAGCAATACAAGGATCAAAACTATGAATAGTTCTTAAAATCTCTAAAGGTTGCTCAACATTTGCAACTTTTGTACCAATTAAAGCAGCTTCATAAGCTCCCATTCTTCCTTTATAATCTCTAGGAGCTGCATTCCAAGTTGAAGGAACAACTGTTTGATAATTTACAACTTTACCATCTTTAATTTTTACCCAGTGTCCTAATGCACCTCTTGGTGCCTCTTCAAGACCAATTCCTTTTGCATCTTTTGCAACTGTATTAAAATCAAACTCTGTCCATGTTGATAAATCACCATTTGCAGCATTTAATGCTAACTCATCTACCCAATCCATCATAACATCAGCCATAAGTTCACTTTCAATTGCACGTGCTGCTGTTCTTCCAACAGTTGAGAATAAAACTGTTGCAGGAAGATTTGCATTAGTTAAAAAATTTGTAACATATTTTTTAATTAACTCATCATTACTAGCAAATCCAACAATCATTCTAGCAAGTGGTCCTACTTCCATTCTTTCATCATTATAAAGTGGAGATTTAATCCAAGAGTATTTATTTTGAGTATCTAAATAAGCAATATTATTCTCTTTTTTACCAAAACCTGTATAGTTTGGCTCTGTTACTCCATCAAATGGATGAAGATTTGTATTTCCTTTATACCAAGCATGAGTAACATCTTCAGTAATTTTTGCTTCATCTACTTCATAAACTTTACTTAAATCTTTGTTTTTTACAATTCCAGCAGGGAATAATTTTTTAGATTTATAAAATGGTAAATCATCTAAATTAAATCCACCATAACTCATATAGTTTCCTAATCCACCACCTGTTCCATTTAATGCCTCTTCACCATACATTGTTCCAGCCATGTAAACATCTGGTAAATAAGCCTCTTTAATAAACTTTCTTCCTCTTTTAAGAAGTTGTTTAAATTCAGCAATTCTTGCAGGATTTTTTATATCTTGAACACAAGTAACTCCACCAACAACAAAAGATTGAGGATGAGGATTTTTTCCACCAAAAATAGCCATCATTTTTGCTAAATCTCTTTGTAATTCAAGAGCATCAAGATAGTGAGAAAGACCTATTAAATTTTGTTCAGGAGTTAATTTAAAACCTTCACTACCCCAATAAGCATTACCAAAAATACCAAGTCTTCCTTGTTTTATATATTTTTGAACTCTCTCTTTTACTTGAATATATACATCCTCAGAAGCATTCCAAGCTCTTTGTCCTGAAAGTCCTGCCCATTTTTGAGCTTCAGCAACAGTAGCTTTTGGGTCTGCTTCAAGTGCTTTTGTAATATCAACCCAATCAAGTGCATGTAGATGATAAAAGTGAACAACGTGGTCATGAAGATATAAAGCACCTTGAATAAGATTTCGTACTAATCTCGCATTTTTAGGAATAGTTACACTAAAAGCATTTTCAACAGCTTCAATACTTCTTTGATAGTGAGTTCCTGTACAAACTCCACAAATTCTCATTGCAAGAAGTCCACAATCTCTAGGATCTCTTCCTTTTAAAATCTCTTCAATTCCTCTAAACATTGTAGAAGAAGAGTAAGCATCTGTGATAACATTGTTCTCATCTATAATTGCTTCAATTCTAAGATGTCCTTCAATCCTTGTAATGGGATCTACTACTAAATGTTTTTTTGTCATTATCTCTCCTCATTTTCATTTGATTTTTTACCAGCAACTACACTTGCAATTGCATGAACTCCAATACCAACAGCAGTTGCTGTTAAAAGTCCTAGACCAAATTCATCAACAGTTTTTTCAACTCCACCAGTTGGTGCTTTAATTCTTGCTGTTGCCATTGGTCTTTCATAAGCATATTTGTCCCAAAAATCTGGTTCACTACATCCAATACATCCTCGACCTACACCAACTGGCCAGTTCGCACCATCGTTATATCTAATAATTGAACAGTTATTAAATGTCATTGGTCCTTTACAACCAACTTTGTATAAACACCAGTTGTTTTTAGCTCCTTCATCTCCCCACTCTTCTACGAACTCTCCTGCATCAAAGTGAGCTCTTCTTTCACAGTTATCATGAATTCTATATCCAAATGCAAATTTTGGTCTTAAAAGTGAATCTAGCTCAGGAACTTGACCAGTTAAAACATAATGAAGTACAACACCAACCATATTTGCTGGGTTTGCTGGACAAGCTGGAATATTAACAATTGGTTTTCCTTTAACTAAATCCATAACTCCAACAGCACCAGTTGGATTTGGAGAAGCAGCTGGAACTCCACCAAAAGTAGCACATGTTCCAACAGCTACAATAGCTGCTGCATCTTTTGACAATCTTGCTAAATGTTCTTGAAAAGTTTCACCAGATGGTCCAATTGTCCCATAATTTCCATTCATAGCAGTTGGAATTGAGCCTTCTACAAAAAGTAAATACTTTCCTTTGAAATGTTCAACAGCATCATCTAACTGATGCTCAGCATCATTTCCTGCACATGCCATTAAAGCATGGTGAAACTCTAAACTTAAAACATCAAAGAGTAAATCATCAACAGTTGGAGCAGAACTTCTTAAAAGAGCTTCTGTATTTCCAGCACAATCTTGTAACTCTATCCAAATTACTGGAACTCTATTCATAAGTTCAGTAGCCTCTGCAACTAAAGGAGCA
>NZ_JBAZAH010000023.1:0-24772 GCF_041672065.1 Aliarcobacter sp.
TTAACTAGGCTTAAATCCACTTTTACTTTTACAAACTTGAGGAAAATAACACTTATCGCAATCGGGTTTAACAGCTTTACAAATATATCTTCCAAACAGAACCATAGCTTGATGAAAAATATGTAAATCATCACCTTTTAGTTTTTTTACTAAATCCTCTTCGGTTTTTTCTACATTTTTTGCATCACTAAGTCCCAATCGATGAGAAACTCTAAAAACATGAGTATCAACAGCCATAAGATTTTCTTGCTTATACTCAATCATAAAAACATTTGCAGTTTTATTTCCTACACCTGCTAGTTTTATAAGCTCTTTTGTATCATGAGGAATATTTCCTTCATAGTTTTGTACAACACTTTGAGCCATTTTTATAATATTTTGTGCTTTGTTATTAAAAAAAGAGCAAGAGTTTATAAGTCTTTTTACATCATCAAGATTTGCACAACTTAAGTCAAAAACAGTTGGATACTTTTCAAACAAAGCTGGAGTTATTAAATTTACTCTTTTATCTGTACATTGAGCTGATAAAATTATTGCTATTAGTAATTCATAATCATTTTTATAATTAAGCTCTGTAACAGCATCGCTATAGTTTTCTATAAAAGCTTTTTTAATAATCTCTATATCAGCTTTTGTAGCTTTTTTCATTTTTTGATACACTCTTCTTTTATATCATCAAAATTAATAAATATAAACTCATTTTTTATTTTATGTATCTCTACACTATTCATAGTACATAGGTATTCAGAGTCATCTTTTGATATAGTATATGTAAATGTATATATAAATTTATCTTTACTTGATACTACTTTATTGTTTAAAAGTTCACTATCTAAACTTCTAATCTCAATACTTTTCTCTTTTTCATACTTCTTTTTAAACATATTAGGAAGTTGATTCTTTGAGTAGTTTTCATAAAATAGAGCAACTAAAACTGCAAAAAATGTAATAGCTAAAAATATTAAAAACTCTCTTTTTTCAAACTTATCATTTACTTTATAAATTATAACTGTAACAATAACAATAAAAAGTGCAATACCTACAATAATTTGCATAGTTTTCCTTTAAAAATTTTCAATTTAATCAAAATCAAGAGTAGTTTGAACTTGACCATTACTTCCAAATTCATTATCAATTTCAAGAGCAATTTGTCTAAAATCAACTCCATTTATCTCTTTTAAACCTTTTAATATCTCTTTCTTACCATTTATCAGCTCTTTTGATTTTATACCATGAGAGATTGATAAGCTAGCTTCAACAAAAGCAGATAGTTTATCACACTGTTTTAGTGCTTTTCCATCTATTGCTTCATATTTATCAAGGTTGTATTTATTTATATCTTCAACTTCGCAAATTTTTCCATCTATTTTAACTTTATTTGCAAACTCCTCTTTTATTCCATCACTAATTCCTAAAATATAAGAGAACTCCTTTTGAATAGATTCTGGAATATTTGGTAAAATATCATCCTCTATTTTTGCAACTTCATACTCAGCAATAATATCTGAAAGCTCATCAACACTATATTTTACAGGACTTATAATATCTCTTGTAAGTGCTTCTGGAAGGTCGTGAAATAGTGCAGTGAAAAAGTTATTTTGAAGTCTAGTATCACAAGCTTTTTGTTTAATTGAGTAAAAATATGAGAAAAATGCAACTGTAAGCATATGTCCTAAAACTGAAGTTTCAGGAATTCTTGGAGTTTGTGCCCACCGTTTTTGAAATCTCAATCTTCCACTTAAATCAACAATTTTTGCTAACTTTTTATTTAAAGCAATTTTTTGAACTCCAACAAGTTCATAGTAATCTTCAATTTCAGCATCAACAGCCTTTTTAACTTCCTCTATATCACTTAAAAATTGACTTGTTTGATATACAATTGAGAACTCCCATTTTGTAGATAAATATGAAGCTGCTTTTAGAATAAATCTCTCTTTTTTGTACATAGATGAGTCATTTAAAAATGCTTCAAACTTTTGTAAAAAATTTCCACCATCAATATCTTGAAGTGAAATTTTTAGTTTTTCTACAACCCAAGAGTTAATCTCATTTGACTTTTTTTGTAAAGCTTTTCTAAAAACATCAGGTCTAATATCAGTTACAACAACTCGTCTTAAAAACTCAAAAATACCAGCTTCTATTAAGTGTGTGAAGTTTATATCTTTTTCTAATTTTGCTATAAAATATGCTATAACAAACTTGTGAGCTTGTTTATCAAGCTCTACAAGTTCAACCATTCTTGGATAGTCATTCCATCTTTGAATAGATGCACTTGAATAAATATACTCTATAATTTTTGGGTTTATCACTTTTTATCCTCATCTTTTTTATCAAAAAACATAAGTTTTTTTCCTAGAAGCATTGCTGCAACTATAGCAGTCATCATTAAATATACTTGCCAATCAGCCATTTTTGCCCCTTTTATATTTTAAATTAAACTCTACAAGAGAGTAGATTATTTATCTTTTCAACTCTTTGTGTGTGTCGTCCCTCTTCAAAAGAGTTTGAAAGCCAAGCTTTAATTATCTCTTCAATAAGTCCCTCTCCACAAACTCTCTCACCAAGGCATAAAACATTTGCATCATTGTGATTTCTAGCCATTTTTGCACTATAAATATTGTGACATAAAGCTGCTCTAATTCCATCAAATTTATTTGCAGCCATGCTCATTCCAATACCACTTCCACAAATTAAAATCCCAAAAGAGCCTCTGTCTTTTTGTACATTTTCGCAAACTAATTTAGCAAAATCAGGATAATCAACTCTATCATTTGTTTTTGGACCCAAATCAACTACATTTATCTCTTCTTTTTTTAAAAGATTTACAACAAACTCTTTTAATACAACTCCAGCATGATCACTTGCAATATAATAATTCATATTAATAAATTCCCTCTTTACTTCTCTCTTTAATCTCTCCTGTTGCCTCTTTTTGTAAAGTATCAACAGTTTTAAAAACTCTATCCCATCTAACTTTATAATCATCATCAATAGAAAAATATACAAACCAAGGTTTTCCAACTATATATTTATACGGAACACTTCCCCAAAATCTTGAGTCATTTGAGTGATCTCTATTGTCTCCCATCATAAATGTTTCATCTTCTGGAATTACTATTTTTGATTTTTCAAAGAGTTCTTTATGAGAGCTTGTATATTTTGTAACTTCAGGGTCATTATGAATTCCTTTAAACTCTTTAGAATATGGATTTTTTACAAACAAAGTATTGTCTATATCAACTATTTCATAATCTTTAAAGTTTTGAATCACATAAGAGTTTCCCTCTTTTGGATGAAGATATAACTCTTTATCTTTTAGAAAAATAGTATCTCCACCTGTTGCAACAGCTCTTTTTACATAGTGAATATCTGGATTATGAGGATATCTAAATACTACAATATCTCCTCTTTTTGGTCTATCACCCTCTATTAAATGTCCATTTTTATTAAAATCTGGCAAAATTTTAATCTCTAGCCAAGGAATTGTAGGAGTTGGAATACCATAGGAGAATTTTTTAACAAAAAGCATATCACCTATTAAAAGTGTATTTTTCATACTTCCACTTGGAATTACAAAAGCTTGAGCAATAAAAAAAATAATTGATAATACAATTATAATTGTTCCAGTCCATGAAGATGACCAGTTATAAATTTTTCTTAACATCTATTTTGATTCTCTTTTATCTCTTAGTTTAGAAGCTTTTATTGTATTTTTAAGCAACATTGCAATTGTCATAGGTCCTACTCCACCTGGAACTGGAGTTAAAAAAGAACATTTATTTTTAAGTCCTTCAAAATCAGCATCACCAACAAGTTTACCAGTATCAAGCCTATTAATTCCTACATCAATAACAACAGCACCATCTTTAACCATATCCTCTTTTAGCAGATATGGAACTCCAACAGCAATAATTACAATATCAGCTTTTGAAGTGTGAGATTTTAAATCTTTTGTTCTACTATTACAAACTGTAACTGTTGCTTTTTTATTTATTAAAAGTGATGCCATAGGTTTTCCAACAATATCGCTACTTCCAATAACTACAACATCTTTTCCACTTAATTCAATATTATGCTCTTCAAACATTCTCATAACACCAAATGGAGTTGCTGGTAAGAAAGAATCAAGATTAGAAACCATTCTTCCAACATTGTATGGATGGAAACCATCTACATCTTTTAATGGATTTATAGCTTCTAAAACAGTTGTTGTATCTATATGTTTTGGAAGTGGAAGTTGTACTAAAATACCATCAAGTTTTGGATTATTGTTCATCATATTTATAGTATCAAGTAACTCTTCTTGAGTTATGCTCTCTGGCATTTCATGTACAACTGAGTAAATTCCAGCATCTTTACAAGCCTTTGCTTTACTTGCAACATAAGTTGCGCTTGCTGCATCATTTCCTACAAGAATAACTGCAAGTCCTGGAGTTATGTTTTTCTCTTTTACAATTTGAGTAACTTCAACTTTTACCTCTTCTTTTATCTTAGCAGATAGTGCTTTTCCATCTAGTAATATCATATTTCTTACCTTATATTTTTTGAAATTTTAGATTAGATTTTACCTAAAATTGTATTAATTATCAAAAGTTAAAAAATATATAAACTATTAACCTAAAATTTATAAACTTTTTTATATAATCCCGTCCTTATATTAAATTAAAACAAAGGATCCAAAATGTTAGAGGGTATCGTAAGAGATAGTATAACAAAACCAGCTGTAAAGGCTTTAAGAAAAGAGGGATATTTAATTGCAAATATCTATGGAAAAGGTATGGAGAACATCTCTGCTGCATTTAAAAGAAATGAGTATATCAAATATTTAAAAAATAAAACTACTCTTGCTTTTGATATTAAAGTAGATGGAAAAGTTTTAAGTGTAGTTGTAAAAGAGTACCAAAAATGTCCTATTACTTCTGATTTATTACATGTTGATTTAATGGTTGCACAAAAAGGTGTAAGAAGTTCATACTCTATTCCAGTTGTTACTACAGGAACAGCTAAAGGTCTTAAAAATAAAGGTCTTTTAATGCTTCACACAAGAAGAGTTCCAGTTAAATGTATGGTTGAAAACTTACCAAACAACATAACAATTGATGTAACAAATCTTGATACTGGTGATAACGTATTATTAAGAGATTTAACACTTCCAGAGGGTGTTGATTGCTATTTAGACCCACGAGTTCCAATCGTTGGTGTAATTAAAGCTAAATAATAAGAAATTATGCACTTAATTGTTGGTCTTGGAAATATTGGTGAAAAATATCAAAATACAAGACACAATATTGGATTTTTAGTCGTAGATTTTATGACTAAAAATCTAAATACTACAAATATAAATAATCAAAATTTTCAATCAAACTTACAAAAATCGGGATATAATCTATTTTCTAAGCCAAATACTTATATGAATAATTCAGGAGTTGCCATTAGAGCAATTATGGATTATTATAAAATTGATTTAGAAAATGTGATTATTATTCATGATGATTTAGATCTTCCATTTGGTGTTGTAAGATATAAAATAGGTGGAAGTCATGGTGGACATAATGGTTTAAAATCGCTTGATTCTCATATTGGACAAGATTATATTAGAGTAAGAGTTGGAATTGGAAAACCAAAAGATAAAGCTGAAGTTGTAAATTATGTATTAAATGATTTTTCAAAAGCAGAGCTAGAGATTTTATATAGTACAATAATTCCTCATGTAGCATCTTCAGTTGAGGCTTTAAAAGAGTTATCAATTGATGAAGTTAAATCAAAATTTAGTTTGAAGTTGGAATTATGAGTACACTTTCAAAATATATTTTAATAAAATATTTAAAAAATTTTATAATAGTTCTTCTTTCATTAGAGGTTTTTTTTACAGGTTTAGATTTTTTACAAAATTTTAAATCTCTTCCTAGCTCTGCAAACCTACAGCTTTTGTATCTTTTCTATAATACAATTTTTACTTTAACTCTAACTCTTCCACTATCACTAGTTTTTGCAGTTATAATTACTTTAATAACATTTGTAAAAAATAACGAATTTGTTGCATTTCACGCACTTGGAGCTTCAAAAAAGAGTATTATTGCTCCAATAATATATACAGCCTTATTTTTCATAGTATCATTAATAGTTCTTCAATCAACTCCTTTGGCTTACTCTTATGAGCAAAAAAGAAAAATTGTAAATAATGAATATTTTACAAATACAAAAACTGATATTTTTTTAAAATATGATGACTATTTTGTATATTTTAAAAAATTATATCCAGCAGAGCAAAAAGCTGTTGATATACATATTTACAAAATAGAGAATGAGGAGATTGTTGAGACAATAATTGCTCAAGAAGCTTATTTTTTAGATAATAGATGGTATGCAAGTGATGCTAAAATTATTTCAAAACCAAAAGAGCTTGAAGAGAGTTCTAAATTGACAATAAAAAATGTTGAGTCAGTTACAACTCTTGAGGGGTTTTTACCTAAAATATTAAATAATGTATATGAATCAAAAAGTGAATACTCTTTGCTTGATGCATTAAGTGCTTGGAATCTATTACAGAAACAAGGTATTAATACAAAAAAAGTTAGAGCTGTTATATATAATACTCTATTTATACCATTTTTTATAGTTCCAATTATATATTTGATATTTGCTTATACATCATTAAATAGTAGATTTTTTAATTTAGGTAATTTTATAGCAGGTGGAGTATTTAGTACACTTGTAATTTGGGGTTGTTTTTTCTTTTTATATAAAATAACAAGCTCTGGAACTTTTATGCCAGAGTTATCTTTATTACTACCTCTATTTTTATGGGTAATCTTTTCATATATTCTTTATAAAAAAATTAGTTTAAAATAGGGTAGGTCAAATGGCAATTCATAAAAAAACATATGGAATAGTTATCTACAAAGTAGAGAAAAAAGATATTAAAATTTTACTTTGTTTAGGTTTTTCAAGTGATGATAAGTGGGGATGTTTAAAAGGTAGTAAATTTAAAGATGAGAGTGCTTTTATGTGCGCTAAAAGAGAGTTTTTTGAAGAGAGCTCAATTATGGTTGATATTGCACTATTTGAAGACTATTTTGAGCAGATAAATAGAGATAAAGATGTAGGAATTTGGCTTGTAAATGCATCAAATATTGATAATTTAGATAAATATTTTGAAAAAGATAGTTTAAAAAAAGAGTATTTGTCTTGGGAAAATCAAAAAGTGAAGTTTTTCTCTCTTAAAAAACTTCCAAAAATAAAATCTTTACAAAAAGATTTAGTAAAAAATATTAAGGATTTTTTAGAAAGTAAGAGTCTATCCCATTAGCAATACCATTAGCTAATTCTTTTTGATAACTAGCTTCATATAATCTTCTACTCTCTTCAGGATGAGAAATATATCCAAGTTCTATTAAAATTGATGGCATTTGAGCACCAACCAATACCCAAAATGGACCCTCTCTAACTCCTGAATCATTTACATCTTTGTACTTACTTCTAGCAGCTTGTAAAAGTCCAGCTTGAACATCTATTGCAAATTTATGAGAAGCTGTTATTCTAGGTCTATTTAAACTCTCCAAAAACACATCTTTTGATTTTTCATTCATCTCTCTAATATCACTTTGATTTTCAAGTGCAGCTACTCTTTTTGCTCTTTCACTTCTTGCTGGACTTAAGAAAAAAGTCTCTATTCCACTTGTACTATTTGCTTTATCTTTTGGCATAGCGTTTGTATGAATTGATAAGAATAGATCTGCATTCTTCTCATTTGCCAAAATTGTTCTATCCATTACTTTTATAAATTTGTCACTGCTTCTTGTAACATAAACTTTATAACCTCTTTTTTTCAAAATATCTGCTAAATAGTTTGAAACAGCAAGATTTACTACCTTTTCATATCTTTTTTTGGGACCTACAGCTCCTGCATCACTACCACCATGTCCAGCATCTATAACAATAGTTTTCTTCTTTGTTTTATTATTTGAACTTATTTTTTGAGTTACAGGTGGAGCTGTAGCTATATTTGTATGTTTAGACTCTTTTTCTACTTGTTTAATATGAGTGATTCTTAAAGTCTTGTTATCAATAAAGTTATATACTATATTTGCCTTTGAGTTATTTAAAAGCTTTAATCTTACAAAATTTCTCTCTTGAGTTGTGATAATTTGGTTTGTATTTTCCATAGATAATTTAATTGGATTTGCATATTGATATCTACCTTGTATCTCAAAAACATCTTCAAACTTTCCATTTTGTTGGTATGATAAATATTTTAAATTTTTTTGAGAAAAGTTTTTATTAAATTTTATAAAAATAGAGTTATTTTCTGTATATATCTCTCTAATATTATTTTTATAATCAATAAAATTTGAAGTTTTATCTTGAGTAATATTTGGTTTTATAATATCTTTTTTTGTTTGAACTATCTTTTCTTGTTCAACATTTATAACAATTTTTTTACTATTAACAACACTAAAAGTTGAATCAATTTTTCTGTTATTTGACAATACTATTCTTAAAATATTTGGTTTAAATTGAGCAATTGTTACTCTCTCTTTTCCATCAATCTCAAGTTTTGTTGCAAGTGCATCTTTAAAATAGCCATTTATATCATAAACATCTCTAAAACTATTTTTCTGATTAAGTTCAAAGAAATTTATATCTTTTTTTGTAATATTTTTATTAAACTCAATAATTATTTGATTGTTTTTTGTATATACATTTTTTACAGAAAATAAAATATCACTTTTACTATCTATTTTTTGATTCTCTAATTTTGGTTTTGAATCTTTCTTTTCTCTAGAGTCAGGAATGCTATTTATATTTTTACGAAAAGTTTTATCTCTTTGAACTTTTCGTTCTAAAACTTCTAGTTTTTTCTCATCAGCTCTTACATCTTTTCCAATCTTCTTACCCAAAGATATAATCTGTTTTAAATCTTTAATTTTTTGATCATCATCTTTTCTTAAAGATGATTTCAAAAACTCAATTCTAGCCTCTCTATACTCTTGTTCAAAGTTATTTGAGTAAGAAAAATTTAAAATAAAGATTATTAGAAGTAGAGCTCTTAAAAAAATAACTACTCTCCTTTAGTTAATTTTTCCATTAACTCTTTTACAGAGATTATCTTATCAATTTTATATCCTGTTGAACCTGAGAAGAATAGTCCAGTATCAACATCACCTTTATATGCAGCTCCTAGTCTATCAGCAATACAATATCCTACAAGTCTTGCTTCATGACCTCTGTTACAAGGTGCAACACAGTTTGATATACATTGAACCTTAGGAGCTGTTTTATTTTCTATTGCAAATTGAAGATTAGTTTTAACTCCCCTTGCAGGAAGACCTACAGGAGATTTCATTAAAACAATATCCTCTTCTTTTGCTTTTAGTAAAACTTCTTTAAAATTATCATCAGCATCACATTCATGTGTTCCTATAAATCTAGTTGCCATTTGAACACCAGCACAACCTAGAGCTAAAAATTTATCTATATCTTTTTTATCCCAAATTCCACCAGCTGCAATAACAGGAATATCTCCCCACTTTTTAGCCTCTTCAATAACAGGAGGAACTATATTTTCAAGTTGATACTCCTCTTTAAAGCAATCCTCATACTTAAACCCTTGATGACCACCACTTAAAGGTCCCTCAACAATAACAGCATCTGGAAGTTTGTTGTATCTTTCCCATTTTTTACAAATAAGTTTTAAAGCTCTTGCACTTGAAACTATTGGTACAAGTGCTACATCTGGGAAGTTTTTTGTAAACTCTGGCATATTTGTAGGAATTCCAGCTCCTGTAATAATTATATTTGCACCAGCTTCACAAGCATCCTTTACAACTCTTCCATAATCATTTATTGCATATAAAATATTACAAGCAAGTGGAAGATTACCACAAATTTTTCTAGCATTATCAAAAATCTCTTTTAACGCGCCCTTGCTATAAAAATTTAAAACCTCCTTTGGTTTATCTTTTCTCATAACAATATTAACATTTGAACTTAGTTTTTTATAATAACCAGTTCCAACAGCCGAAATAACACCTAAACCACCCTCAAGACTTACATGTCCAGCTAATTGATCCCAGCTAATTCCAACACCCATACCACCTTGAATTATTGGATGTTTTATCTCATATTTTCCTATTTTCACAATTAGCCTCTTTTAATTTATTATTATTTTTGCAAAACTTTTTTTGCCTTTTTGCAAAATGTATTCGCCAGATGTTAAGTTTATCTTATCATCACTTATTTTTTCTTGATTTATTGATACAGCATTTGATTTTATATCTCTTCTTGCTTGTGAAGTTGAATCAACTAACTTGCTATCAACCATAGCTTGACAGATCCAAATCTCACCTTCAAATATAAACTCTGGCATATCTGTTGGAATATCTTTTTTAGCAAAAACTCTTTCAAATTCAAGTTTTGCATCAATTCCAGAACCAACTCCATGGAATCTATCAACTATTTCAGATGCTAAATCCTCTTTTACTTTTTTAGGGTGCATTGTTCCATTTTCTACACCTTTTTTTATCTCTTCAATATCTTTTAAACTTTTACTTGAAAGAAGTTCGAAATATCTCCACATAAGCTCATCAGAAATTGATAAAACTTTTCCAAACATATCAAAAGGCTCATCTGTAACACCAATGTAATTACCCAATGATTTTGACATCTTTTGAACACCATCAAGACCTTCAAGAATTGGCATCATTAAAACTGCTTGTTGTTTTTTACAGTTATATGCTTTTTGCAAAGTTCTTCCCATAAGCAAATTAAACTTTTGATCTGTTCCACCAAGTTCAACATCACTATTAAGTGCTATTGAGTCATAACCTTGAAGTAGGGGATATAAAAATTCACTTACTGCAATTGGAGTATTACTTGAATATCTTTTTGAAAAATCATCACGCTCAAGCATTCTAGCAACTGTAAGATTTGAAGCTAAGTTTATAAGACCAGCAGTTCCAAGCTCTTTTAACCAAGTACTATTAAAAACAACTTGCGTTTTATTTGGGTCTAAGATTTTGAAAACTTGCTCTTTGTAAGTCTCAGCGTTTGCTAATACATCATCTCTACTTAAAACTTTTCTTGTTTCACTTTTTCCTGTTGGATCTCCAATAGTTGCAGTAAAATCCCCAATTAGAAATTGAATAATTCCACCATATTTTTGAAAAGTTGCAAGTTTTTGTATTAAAACTGTGTGTCCTAAGTGAATATCAGGAGCTGTTGGATCAAATCCAGCTTTTACATAAAAATTTTCACCACTTTCAAAATATCTTTTTATTAACTTTTCTATCGCTTCAATATCAATAATCTCAGCAGTTCCTCTTTTAATCTCTTCTAATGCCTCTTTTAATCTATTTTCCATATTTAATTAAACCTTTATTTATTATATGCATCTTTTTTTGATGTAAACTCAATAACTTTTATATTTTTTTCAACAATTTGTCTTACTTCATCAGTATTTGAGTTATTTATTTCAAATTCAATATCACAATATTGAATATATGAGTGTTTTTGTCTTCCAAAGTTAATTCCTAAAATATAAAAATCACTTTTAGATAGATATGCTAAAACTTTTGCTAATTCACCTTTTGTATTTGGAATGCTAATTAACATTTTATATTGGTAAACAGCATTTTTTTCCCATCTACAAAATATCATTTGAGAATTTTCTTTGATTTTAGAATAAGCTTTATCACACATTTTATGGTGAACTACTGCACTATGTGAGTTTCTAAAAGCAATAATATCATCTCCAAATTTTGGGTGACAACAGTGGTCAAATGATACTGAATTTATATTAAAGTTTGAGTAAAGAAGCATATTGTCAAATTTAAACTCTTTTATTTTACTAGTTAAGATTTTAAATCTACCCATGATACCTTTCTCTTTTAGTACCTTTTTCTCTACTAGTTGTTTTGCATTTTTCATAAATGCTAAGTTTGTAGGAACTTTATAGAGAGTTTTTACAGGATATAGTTTTAAAATGTCATCATAATATCTTGAGAATATTGTATTTATTATATTTTTACCAGATAACTCATCAATCTCTCTTTGTTTTTGCATACATAAAATTTTAAGTTGTTTTTTTGCTCTTGAAGTTTTTACCATATCAATCCAAGAGCATCTAATAATAGGCTCATCTGCAAGTTCAATTTGAACAATATCAGTGCTTTTTAAAACAGTTAATAGTGGTTTTTTTATTTTATTTATATAGCAATGAACTGCTTTTTTACCAACATTTGTATGAACAGCAAAAGCATAATCATATGCAGTTGATCCAATAGGAAGAATAAAAACTTCGCCCTTTGGAGAGTAAACTATTATCTCATCATTAAATAGATTCTCTTTTGTTTCATTATAAAACTCTTCAATATTGTCATTTGAAAACTCTAAAGATTTTAACCAATTTAAATTTGCATTTGCTGCTGTTGATTGGCTAACTTTCTCACCATTTTTATAAGCCCAATGAGCAGCAATTCCATACTCTGCAATACTATGCATATCAAAAGAACGAATCTGAATCTCATATATTTTTGAGTTGTAAAAAACTGTTGTGTGAATTGTTTGATAACCATTCTCTTTGGGTGTTGCTATATAATCTTTAAATCTTGAAACAAGCGGTTTAAACTCTAAATGAATATGACCTAAAGCTTTGTAGCAGTCAATATCACTTGGAACTAAAATTCTAATTGCAAATAAATCAAGTACCTCTTCAATAGTTATACCTTTTCTTTGCATCTTTAAATAGATTGAGTAGTGGTGCTTTACTCTTGAATATATTTTAATTTTATCTGCTTCAAAACCATTTTTTTCTAAAAGATTTTTAGTAACAGTTATAAAGTTGTTAAATCCAAGCTGCATAGCTTGTTCATTCTCTTTTAAGAATTGATCGATTTTTTTATACTCTTGTGGATAGATATAGAAAAATGCCAAATCTTCAAGCTCATTTTTAAGTGTTGAAATTCCTAATCTATTTGCAATTGGAACATAAACAACTAAAGTCTCTTCAGCTATTCTTCTTTGTTTATGAGGAGGTAAAACACCTAAAGTTAGCATATTATGAAGTCTGTCACAAAGTTTTACAATTAAAACTCTTGGGTCATCAATTGATGCTATTAACATCTTTCTAAATGTAAGTGCAGCTTGAACAATTTTAGTATCACTTGAATCTTTTGAAGTTACAAAGTTCTCTTCTCTAATATCTGCTACTTTTGTTAAACCTTTAACCATATTAGAGACATTTTTACCCCAATTTTCTTCAACAAACTCTAAAGTGTAGGGAGTATCTTCAACTACATCATGAAGAAGTGCTGTAGCAATAACATCTTCATCTTTTGAAAAACTAGCTGTTATTGTTGCAACAAGAATAGGGTGAACGGCATATGGCTCTCCACTTTTTCTAAACTGATTTTCATGGGCCTTGATTATAAAATCAATAATCTCTTTAAGTTTAGAAGAGATAGGAACTTGTTTGCCTAACTCCTCTATTGCAATATCAAGATTGTTTATTTTTTGAATGTTATTAAAAAATGGATTCATATAAAAATATTTACAATCTATTTTTTATCTATTAAACCGTCAATTCTTAGTAATCCACTTGCAATCTCATCAATTGCAATATCAGTATATTTCATTTTTTGTGTATTTTGAGTTAAAAGTGGTTTTGCACCTTTACTTAACTCATCAGCTCTTTGTCCAACAGCAATTGCTAGAATATATCTATCATTATCAACTTGTTTTAAAGCTCTTGAAATTCTCTCTTCTAATCTTTCCATTTTGTTTTCCTTTATTTAATATGTTTATAAAATCTATCTTACAACAGAACACTTGCTGTAGTCACCTTGAACGATTCTTAGAAGATTTCCTTTTTCGTTCATATTTGTAACAGCAATTGGTAGTTTATTATCTTTTGCTAAAGCAATAGCTGTATCATCCATAACTTTAATATGATCTTCCAAAGCTCTATCATAAGTTAAAATATCAAGTTTTTGTGCATCTGGATATTTCATAGGATCTTTATCATAAACTCCATTTACTTTTGTTGCTTTAATTAAAATATCAGCACCAATCTCTGTAGCTCTAAGAGTTGCTCCTGTATCTGTTGTAAAGTAAGGATTTCCAGTTCCTGCACCAAAAATAACAACTCTTCCTTTTTCAAAGTGTCTCATAGCTTTTCTTACAATAAAAGGTTCAGCTATCTCTTCCATTTTAATTGCTGTTTGTAATCTTGCACTTAAACCTTTGTACTCTAAAGCTTCTTGCATAGCAACACCATTTATAACAGTTCCTAGCATTCCCATATAATCAGCACTTGTTCTTTTAATAACACCATCAGCAGCAGCTGTAACTCCACGAATTATATTTCCACCACCAATAACAATAGCAACTTCAATGCCAAATTCAACTAAACTTTTAATCTCTTCAGCAATATAATCTAAAATTTTAGTATCAATTCCATAACCTTCAGAACCAGCTAATGCTTCACCTGAAAACTTTACAAGCACTCTTTTATTCATATATTCATATCCTTCAATAATTTTCGGATTTTATCTAAAAAACAATTAACAAAAACTTAGTCTAATTTACTTTTGTTACACTTTTTACACTTACCTTTTAAAATAATATTTTCAACAATATAATTTTTTAAATTTAAATCTAAACTTTCATGAATACACTCAATATTTGAGCAATCTGTACATATAAAGTGAGAGTGTGGAGTTTTTTTTATCTCAAAATATCTTTTTTTATCATTTGATTCAAATGATTCTACTATTCCATCTTCTTCAAAAATTGCTATATTTCTATAAAAAGTTGCTTTATCCATAGAGATTTTATCTTTTATTTCGTCATATGATAAAGGTTTATTTGAACTAACCAATATTTCTAAAATAGATTTTCTAGCTGTTGTTAACTTTATATTTGTAAAATCCGTTATATTTTTTAAACTAATCATAAAAAAGATTGTACCTAAAAGCTTTTTAAAATATCTTGCTACTAAGTTGCATTAAAGAGAAATAAGATTAAAATTTCAAAAAATGCAACTAAGTTGCAACGAAAAGGAAGATTATGAAAAAAATTTTAGTTCTGTTTTTAGTTTTTGCATCATTTATATATGCAAACAAACCACAACTTATGGTTAATATTTTACCACAAAAATATTTTGTAGAAAAAATAGTAAAAGATAAGTTTGATGTAAATGTTATGGTAAAACCAGGAAGTTCACCTCACAATTTTGAACCAAAACCATCTCAAATGAAAGCTTTAAATTCTTCAAAAGCTTATTTTTTGGTTGGAGATCCAAGTGAATTAGCATGGATTGATAGATTTAAAGAGAATACAAAAAATACGCTTTTTGTTGATACAACAATTGGTATTGAAAAAATTGCAATGGTTGCTCATACTCATCATGAAGATGAGCATGAAGATGAAGAAAATCATGATGATCATGCCCATCATGGTGAGTCAGAGCATAAAGAACATCAAGATCACGAACATGGAGCTGATGGCTTAGATCCTCACACTTGGCTAGATCCAATTAGTGTAAAAGTTCAAGCAAAAAATATTTATGAAGCTATGGTTAAGATTGATTCAAAAAATAGTGATTTTTATAAATCAAATTATGAAGCGTTTGTAAAAGAGCTTGATAGTTTAGATGAAAATATAAGAGATATTTTAAAAGATTTTAAAAGTAGAGCTTTTATGGTATTTCATCCATCTTGGGGATATTTTGCACATAGATATGAAATTGAACAAATTTCAATTGAGATTGAAGGAAAAGAGCCAAAACCAAATGATCTTGTAAAATTAGTAGAAGAGGCTAAAAAACATGATATTAAAATAGTTTTTGTATCTCCTCAATTTTCACAAAAAAGTGCAAAAACAATATCAAAAAATATTGGTGCAAATGTAGTATCTATAAATCCATTAAGTGATGATTGGTACAATAATATGCTTCTAGTAGCAAATGAGATTGCAAAAAGTTATAGATGATTAGAATAGTTTTTATATTAGCAATAATTTTTCCAAGTTACTTACTCTCTTGTAGTTTGTGTGCTTTTATGCAACCAAAAACATATGTACAAACAAAAGTAGTTGTAAATGAAGATAAAATAGATTATGTTGATATAAAATGGGAGTTTGAAAAAGATTTTAGTGAAGAGCTTTTAAAAGTATATGATTTGAACTTAGATAAAAGTTTTAATGAAAAAGAGTTGAAACTAATTGAAGACTCTTTGATGCCATATTTACTTGAAAAAAGCTTTTTAACAACAATATCATATAGTAATAATAACTCAAAAAATAGTATCCCTTTTAAGGTTAAAGATTACAAAATGAGTTTTGAAAATAAGAGTAGAATACTATCTTTTGATTATAGGATTTTACTTGATTTAAAACTCTATGATAAAAATTATTTTAGCATTAGAGCCTTTGACAATGAAGAGTTTTTCTTTCTTATTTTAGAAGATAAAAATCAAAGTGTAGTATCTAATTATAAATTTAATAAAACTACAAAAATAGATAGAGTGACTTATTTAATAGAGGCTCCTAATTTACAGACTCAAAAATTTAATATTGTAGAGGCTGTAGAAGAGAGTAGCAAAGAGTCTTTAGAAGATATTTGGAAAAAAGAGCAAAATAAAGAGTTTGAAAAACCTCAAGAAGAGATTTTAAATGAG
Source organism: Aliarcobacter sp. (assembly GCF_041672065.1). NCBI lineage: Bacteria > Pseudomonadati > Campylobacterota > Epsilonproteobacteria > Campylobacterales > Arcobacteraceae > Aliarcobacter > Aliarcobacter sp. The sequence goes on from NZ_JBAZAH010000023.1 coordinate 16,677, forward strand.
CAAAAAAAACAAAGTGATGAGGTTTTGGTTTTAGAAGAAGAGGAGCAAAAAATAAGTTTTACAGATAAATTTTTTGCAAGTATTAAACAAAATCTTGTAGATATTGAAAATGGGGATAAATTAGCTTTAATATTTTTACTTTTTGCATCTTTTTTATATGGAGTTGTTCACTCAATAGTACCAGGACATGGAAAAGCTTTGGCATTTTCATACTTCTCATCACAAAAAAGTACATATTTTGAAGCTTTTATAATATCACTTTTAACTGCATTTATTCATATTTTAGGTGCATTTATTATTGTTTTAATATCTGTTTTTGTACTTCAAAGTGTTTTAAATAAATTTTTAGAGGATAGTGTTTCATATATAACATCTTTTAGTGCACTTGTAATTATGATTTTAGCACTATATATTTTATATAGAAAATTGACTAAAAAAAGATGCTCTTGTTCTGCTTGTAGTGGTGATTTAAGTAAAGTTAGATTTAGTATTGTTGAGGAGAATAATTTAGTAAAAATCAAAGAGATAAAACCTGTTCATAAACGAAATAAAAAACAGGATTTAATTTTTGTTTTAACAGCTGGAATAGTTCCTTGCCCTGGTACTGTTTTACTTTTTGTTTATGCTTTTTTACTTAAAACATATTTTGCTGTATTTTTAGCAAGTATAAGTATTAGCCTTGGAATGGCTGTTGTGATTTTTGCATCATCATTTTTGGGAGTTAGTTTGCACAAAATCTCTTCAAAATCTCAAAAACTAATCGATATTTTAGAGATAGTTGCACCTATTTTTATGTTTATTTTAGCTATGTTTTTGTTTTTTGCTTCAAGTAGTTTTAAAATAAGTTTATAGCTCTTTTATCATATGAGAGAATTGAGTTTTTGATACCTCTAGTGTAGTATTATCTATAAATCCTAGTTTTTCATACAGAGCTTTTGCTTTTTTATTTTCTAAATCAACCAAAAGTGAGAGTTTTTTAAATCCTTGCTCTCTTGCTTTTTGTTGTGCAAAGGCAAATAGCTCTTTTGCAATACCTTGACCTTGGTAATCTTCTAAAACACTAACTGTATCTATATAAAACTCATCTTCAAAACACTCTTTTTCAAAAGATTTTAAAAATATATTTTTTGTTTTTAGGTGTTCAATCATTGGCTTATCAAGTTTTTCTACATCATTTGAGTTGTATGCTAATAAAATAGCTACATTTTTATTATTTACTTCGTAAGTGTAGATATTGTTGTAGCTAAGCCTACAAACATCCATTTGTATATAATTTTCTAAAGTTTTTAATATTTTGTGCTCTTCATTTTCGCCAGTTAAGCTATTTGCAACTTCATGAATTGCATCATAAATTAGTTTTGAAATATTTTCTATATTTTGTTTATTTGCTTTTTTTATCACTTATAATCCTTTTTTAGAATTGTAACTCTATATTATATTTGTTAATAAGAATTTAATAGAAAATATTTTAGCTTATTTGTTACTTATTGTAATACTAATAATAAACATTAATAAAAAAGTCTTAATATTTAAGTTATAAAAAGTTTTTTATTTGTAAGCTTTATATACACAAATACATAAAGGATAGAAAAATGAAAAAACAACTGTTAATTTTAACATTAGGGGCTAGTTTCTTACTAGCAAATTCAAATGAATGGTTTGTAAAACAATCACAAATAAATAGTGGTAGATATTAGTTATTATGACAATAATATTAAGTGGAAATGTCTTTACATCATACGATGTAAAGACTAAAAATAGTTTAAAAAATGAAAGCTCTTTTGAAGAAACTCTACAAAACCAAAAACAACAATCCTATCAAACAAATAATCAACTTTCACAAACTAGTTCTAAGACAAGCTTTATAGACCCCGTAAATGGTGAAAAAGTGAGTGTAAGTTTAGAAAATAGTACACTAGAAAAACTGCAAAATAGATTTGGAGTAAATAGTGTCTGTATTTAAGTTACCTCTCCAGTTGTATGGAGTTGCAAAAGTAGAGTCTATGATGATTGGAATATTGTAAAAATTGCAAAGATTTTTTAGCTTTTCAAAATCAACAGTTTGAATAAGTGGATTTGTATGAATTTTTGTAACAATAGCTGTATCTATATAAAATTCATTAGAAAAACACTTTTTTAAAAGTTTTTTTACATCATTTGAGTTGTATGTTAATAAAATAGCTACATTTTGATTATCTATTTCATAAGCGTAGATATTGTTGTAGCTAAGACGGAAAACATCCATTTGTATATAATTTTCTATATTTTTTATTATTTAAACTAACACATAATTAATAGATTTTTCTTAAAATACTCTTTTATATGGTGATGGAGATAATTATTGAAAGCAATAAAAATATTAGTTTTGGAGAGTAAAGATAGCTCTATTAGCAAAATTGTAGAGATATTAAAAAATAGTTTTCAAGTAGAAATTTGTGTGAGTAATGATGAGTTTTTGGATCATATTTATAATAATATATATGATTTATATTTAATAAATATAAATGAAAAAAATCTACCTAGAATTGAACTAATAAAGCTTTTAAATGATTATCAAGATTTTTAATAAAAGAGTTTTATTAAATAAAGTTGATGCTAAACTTGGGAGTAAAGCTATATGTTTATTGGATTATTTATTAAAATATAGAGGTCATTTTGTATCTACAAATAGTTTAGAAAAAAGTATATATCCAGTAAATAGTAGCTCAAAAAACTCATCTATAAGATTTCATATTTTTAAACTTAGAAAATTAATTGGCGAAGAGTTAATAATTTCTCATAGAAATTATGGATATAAAATAGATATTTAAAAAAGGAGACAAAAGTCCCCTTTTTTATAAACTATTTTTAAATAGAGTATAAAATCCCCAAGCAAAATATACAATACACCAAATAGATAAAATCCATAAAACAGCATTTGCCATAGTTGTAACAGCTTTATCTTTTGAAGCATCAAAATATCCACTACTTTTTCCTACTTTCCAAGCAATTGTAGCTATAAAAGTAACACCAATACCACCTAAAGATAAGAATGTTAATAAAAACATAATTATAGATGCCCACTCTATATTTAGAGTATAAGAGTAGATATCATAACCTAAATTATTCATTATGTTGTATCTTATATACTCTCTAAATCCTGAGATTAAAAGTAAAATAACAATAAAAATAGAAGTTGATATATAACTATTTTTAAGATTTTTAGCTAATAAAATCAGAGTTAAAAATGAGATACAAATCACAATAGAGAAAATATCAATTAATTTATCTATTGAATATATCCAAACAATAAATGAGATTAAAGTTGCTATAAGTCCAAGAGTTGTGATTTTTTTACCCAAATCTTTCGTATAAGTTATAAATGACTCATCAAAATTTTTATTTGATTTTAAAAAATCACTATAGTTTTGTAAAAATAATCCAAGTGTTGGAATACTTAATATCATAAAGAAGATATATCTAATAGTTTCTGGATGAAAATTTGTTCCAGAAGTATCAACAACTCCATTTGGAGCATACCACTGCATCCATTTATCAGGTTGAATTGCTTCAACAGCGAAAGTGTGCATGATTAAGCCACAAATTACTAAAAGTACAAAAGAGATAGTTCCTATTAAACCACTTATAAAACTTTGTTTTTTATTTGCATAGTAGTACCAATAAAAAATACTATAAGCTACTAATAAACAGTAAATAAATATAACAACCCAAAGTCCTGATAGAGTGTTTATTGTGTACCAGTTTGGATCATAAATTACTTGCGTAAATAGAAGTGGAGCAACACCTAAAACAATCAATAATGAAACACTAATCTTTCCAGTTTGTATTAGATGTGCAGTTAATATTTTCCAGTTATTATCACTTTTTTGTCTAATTCCACCATATAAAGATAAGCCTAAGCTTCCCAAAGATAAAAATACAAATAGAGCATGTAAAGCCCAAGTTAATACATATAAAGCTTGAAAAACAACAGGATAAAAAGGAACTCCTGCTGGGTCTTGAAGTAGATTTAAAATTCCTGAATCCATTATTTCTCCTTATTAATTTGTGATTCAATCCAAGTTGCCATTGCATCAAACTCTTCATCTGGAAGGCTGATTTTTGGCATATAAGGGATTGCACCAGTTGCTAGTGAATATTGCATAAATGTTTTAATCATCTCTTTATCTTGACCAGCGAAATTTTTTAATAGTGGTCTATATTTTCCAGTAGCTTCAAGTGAGTGACAATTTGAACAAGCAATCTTTGTAAGAAGTTCTCCAACTTCTAATTTGTTTTCAGGTGTAATTGTTTTTAATCTATCTGGAATCCAAGGATTTACTTTTAATAATCCATGTTTTTCAATAATTTCAACCTCATTTTTGATATTTTTCCCAGGAACATCTCTTCCCATAATTTGATTACTATAAACATATTGTCCAACAACATAAGGTTTTCTAATACTCTCTCTTAATTTTTCCCCAGGCCATAATCCAAAAATAGCTATTACAAATAACATAACAATAGCAAATGGTCTATTTATAAAGTTTGGTTTTAAAACAGCAATTGCAAAATAAGTTGAAAAAGCAACTACTAAAACTACTTTTGTAGTAATAATATCTGGCATATAGATGCTTAATAATATTTTTGCATTTTCAGGAATTGTTGTCATATACCACATAAAACAAACAACAGTAATAAATCCACCAATAAAACTTGTAATTCCCATTTTTCTAATTAGTTCATTTTTTAACTCTTTATCACCTAATGATGAGGCAATAATAAGCCCAATAACCCCAGACATTAAAATCATAAATCCGATTCTCAAAAATAGGTGAGGGAAAGTTGTAAGTCCAAAAAAAGCATCACTAACAGAACCTGTTTGATAAAAAGCATCATTTCCTGGCCACATCATAAAACTAATAATTCCAATTATTAAAAACAGAGTTCCAACAGAAGCTAAAGCAAAAGCATAAGTGAGTTTTAGGTGAGTTTTTCTATCTATTTTATTTATAAAATAAACTAAAGCAAAAACCCCAACTACTTCAAACACGAAAAATACCCACTCAGTTGCCCAAACCCAAACAAAGTTGTGAATCAAAGCACTAATTCCTCTTGGACTAGCAGCAGTTGCTGTGTACCAAATCCCTGGACCTGTAATTGAACCTACCACATAAGAAAAAATAAGTAAAAACATCCCATATTTTTTCATATATTCATACAACTCAGGTCTATCTTCTTTATAGGCTTTATGTGCTAAAAAAGCAAATAATAGTGCAGCTCCAACAGATGTGTGAGATGCTAAGATATGAATTGTCCCTGTTATTCCCATAATCCACGCAGAGCCGATTTCTGGAAAATAAAAAAGTGGAAACATTCCAATTTGTTCCATTCTTTTCTCCTTTTTTAAATTTGTTTTTCTAAAAATGAAAAACTTATTGCTATATTAATGCTAGATTGTTAAGTTTGTGTTAAAAGTTTTGTAGTGGTCAATTTATTTTAGATTGTGACTTTATCAGATTTGTAGGAGACGCTGATATTTTAATATAAATTGACCATTGAATAAAATTTTATTATTTAAGTGTTAATTTTGTGTTATGAGTTTAATAACTTAGTAACCCTTCTAAACTCTCTTTTAATATCTTCTATATCTTCAATTCCAACAGAAATTCGTATTAAATTTATTGGAAGTTCAATTTTTTCTAAAAACTCTTTACCGTTTTGGCTTGTTATTAAATCATAGTGAGCCAGATATGTATAAGGCATTAAAAGTGTAAATTCAGTTCCAAGGCTTGGACCTTTTGCAAAGTTTAGAGCATTGTAAATTTTTTCAAAATCATTTTTTATATATATTGAAACTATTCCACAAATACTATTTTTATCAATCATTAAATCTTTGTAGTTTTCAAAATTCTCTTTATTTAAACATGAATAGACTTTTGATACATAAGGTAAAGTCTCTAAAAACTCTATTAGCTCTTTTGTATTTTGTGATATTTTTTTAACTCTTTTTTTATAATTTACAATTTCAATAGCCATTCTTTGAATATCTTTTATATATGGTAAATCGCAGTGTTTAAAAAATTCATTTTTTATATGAGATATTTTAAAATTACTATTTAAAATAATTGCACCCATTAAAACATCAGCATTTCCACAAGCAAATTTTGTTAAAGATTCAACAAAAATATCTGCGTAGGGTTTTAAATTTAGATTATATGGTGTTGCAAAAGTTGAATCTATAACTAAGACTATATTGTATTTATCGCAAAGCTCTCTTAATTTTTTTAAGTTTGGAGTTTTTACTAAAGGGTTTGTTGGAACTTCAGTTATTATTGATAAAACTCTATTTTTATTCTCTTCTAAATAAATTTCAAGCGATTTTAAATCTGTAACATCATAAAAAACTCTGCTCTCTTCAAAATAGTGATTTACAATATTTGTAGTATCTAAATATAGCCATCCAAACTGTATTAAAATAGATTTTCCATTTCTTGCTTGAATATTTTTTAAACCTTTTAAAACACTATAAATAGCATTCATCCCAGATACACTTAATTTAATATTCTCTTTTTTTTCACTATAAGCATTTGCTAGAGTATTTAAGATTATATCTTCACATAACTCTTTTTTTTCCAGCTCTTCTTTTTGAGTTTTTTCAATCAAACCTAGCTTAAAAAGGTAATCTTCAGCTAATCTTGAAGATAGATTGTATCCAACATATTGAATAAACTTTAAAACCTTTTTATATTGTCTTCCTTTTAAAACTTTGATAACTCCAAAAGGCTCAAAAAAATCAAATTTATTGTGAATAAAGTATTTGTTACTTACAACTTGAACTGCTTTTTGGCTACTTAAAAGTATGAGTTCATAGTCATTTGAAACTTCATACTTGTTTTTTAAATATTTTGATAAAAGTTTTAAGTATGGATGAATAACAAATCTAGGGTACGCAACACTTATTTTTTCTAAAATCTGCGGTGTTTGTTCTTCATAATCAATTACATCTTGAAGTGTTGGCATAGAAGTTGATACTGCATGAATATTTTGTGGTGGTAAAGTCTCACCACAAATAATTGGTTGAAAAATAGACTCTTTTATCATTTTATAGCTTGTAATAGATCCTCTTTTAAATCTTTTAAATCTTCAAATCCAATTGAAAATCTAACCGTACTATCAGATATTCCAATTGCTTTTAACTCCTCTTTTGAAAAAGATGCATGAGATATTTTAGAAGGTATTTCAACTCTACTATCAGCACTTCCAAAAGAGCATTTTTCTCCAAATATTTTTGCATTTTCTATGAATTTTTGGGCTAATTCTACACTTTTAAAATCAGCACAAAAAACACTAGGAATTATCTTCATCTGTTTTTTTGCTAAAGCTCTTTGTGGATGTGATTTAAGTGCTGGAAATGTAACTTTTTCTATAAAATCTTGTTCTTCAAGCCATTTAGCAAATTTTTTTGCTAATTTTTCACTAGCTTTCATTCTTACTTTTAAACTACTAATTCCAAGTGATATTAGATGAACATCAAGAGGATTTTGATTTCTTCCTAAGGCATTTGAGTAGTAGTGAAGTTTTTCTGAGTATTCTTTAGTTTTTGCAACAATAGCACCTGCAATTACGCTTCCGTGACCACTTATAAATTTAGTTGTAGAAAAGAGTGAAAAATCAGCTCCTAAATCAAGAGGTTTTTGACTAATAAAAGTTGCAAGTGAGTTATCAACTGCAAAAAGTGCGTTATATTTTTTTGATAAATTTGCAATCTCTTTTAAATCTATTATTTTTAAGCCTGGATTTGTAGGGCTTTCACATAAAACTAAATCAATGCTATGTGTTTTTAAAATATGTTCAAGCATATTTAAATCTGTAAAATCTGTAAAGTTTACATTAATATTGTATTTTTCTTTAAAAACTTTTAAAAGTCTAAATGTTCCACCATAACAATCAGCTTCAACTAAAATAGATGAATTTGCTTTTAAAACAGTTTCAAAAAGAAGTGAAACAGCTGCTATTCCTGTGTGAGTACAAACAGCACCATATCCATTTTCAGCAAAAGCAAAAAAGTTTTCAAGTGTAGCTCTTGTAGGATTATCACTTCTTGTATAATCATA
>NZ_JBAZAH010000024.1:0-23070 GCF_041672065.1 Aliarcobacter sp.
CCCAAAAGAAGTGCAGCTTGTTCTTCATCATTTCCCATCTCTTGCATTAAAGGAATTAGCTCACGTGCCACAAATGGAAATGTTACAAATATAGTTGCAAGTACAATTCCAGGAACTGCAAAAATTATTTGAATATCGTTTTCTATTAAATAGTGTCCAAACCAACCTTGTGCTCCAAAAAGTAAAATATATACAAATCCAGAAATAACAGGACTTACAGCAAAAGGTAAATCAATTAAAGTTATTAAAAAACTTTTACCAAAAAAAGAGTATTTTGCTATTGCCCAAGATGCACATATCCCAAAAATAACATTTAGTGGTACTGCAATGGCTGCTGTGATAAATGTAAGTTTGATTGCACTTAATACATACTCATCATTAAAACTTAAAAAATATGCTTCATAACCTTTTCTAAATGCTTCTGCAAATATTGTAATCAAAGGAACTACAAGCATAATAAGCAAAAAAGCTACTGCTATAAAAATTAATGAATATTTCACTAATCTTGACTCTGTTTGTGAACTTTGTGAATTACTTATAGTTTTCATATTGCCTCCATTCCTTTTCTTCTTGAACTCCATCTTTGTAAAATATTAATTAAAAGTAACATTACAAAAGAGATTAAAAGCATAACAACTGCAATTGCTGTTGCTCCTGCAAAATCGTACTGTTCAAGCTTTGTAATAATCAAAAGTGTACTAATCTCTGTTTTAAACGGCATATTTCCAGCTATAAAAACAACTGAACCATACTCACCTAAAGCTCTTGCAAAAGATAGAGCAAATCCAGTTAATACAGCTGGAAAAATTGTAGGAAGTATCACTTTATAAAAAGTTTGCCATCTACTTGCTCCCAAACTTGCACTTGCTTCTTCTTGCTCAATTTGAATCTCCTCAAGAGCTGGTTGAACTGTTCTTACAACAAAAGGAAGCCCAATAAATATTAAAGCAATTGTAATTCCAATTGGTGTAAATACTATTTTAATTCCAAGTGGTTCTAAGTATTGCCCAAACCAACCAGAACTTGAATATAGTGTTGTAAGTGCAATACCTGAAACAGCTGTTGGAAGAGCAAAAGGTAAATCAACAATTGCATCAAAGACTCTTTTTCCAAAAAACTCATATCGAACCAAACACCAAGCAACAATTACTCCAAAAAATGTATTAATAAGTGCAGCTATTAGTGAAGTAACAAAAGTTAGTTTATAACTAGCAACTACTCTTGCATCTGTTGAGGCATTTATAAAAGCATCAAATCCCATACTAAAAGCTTCAGTAAAAAGTGCAATTAGTGGGATTATTACAATAATACTTAAATAAAATACCGTATATCCCATAGTCAAACCAAAACCAGGAATTGGTGAATTTGGTCTTTTTAATATTCCAAAATTTAATCTCATATAAACCCTTTTTATATAACATACACTAGATTAGTGAATGTTAAAATTGGACAAAAAAATAGATGATTAAATTAATCATCTATAAAATTGGTGAATTATAACTATTTCTTTTTTATTTGTCAAGAAAAAGGAAAAAGCTTGTTTATCCTTTTTACTTTTTTTTAATTAAATCCCTATATCTCTACTTTTTACACTATCTTTTCCATAAAACTCTTTACTATTTGTATCATCTACAATTACTTTTGCAATACTATCTGTTAGCTTTGCAATCTCATTTGTTTGTGATGCAATTTGTGCATTTTGTTGAGTTTGTCTATCAAGATTATTTACAACATCATTAATTTGTTCAATTCCCAATAGTTGTTCTTTTGAAGAGTTTTGAATATCTGTAATCAAATTCATAGTGTGAGAAATATTTGAATTTAACTCTTTATATCCTTCAATCATACTATTTGCAATCTCTTTACCTTCATTTGCTTTTTTTGTAGCAAGTTCAACAATATCTTTAATCTCACGTGCCGCTTCAGCACTTCTACTTGCTAGATTTCTCACCTCTTGAGCTACAACTGCAAACCCTTTTCCAGCCTCACCTGCAGTTGCAGCTTCAACAGCAGCATTTAGTGAAAGAATATTTGTTTGAAATGCAATATTATCAATTACACTTATAGCTTCATTTACTAAATTTACTTGAGTATTTATCTCATCCATTGCAACTGTTGTTTGATTTGCATATTTCTCACCAACAACTACTGATTTTGTAACATCATTTGATAATAGTGCCATTTTTGTAATATTTTCACTATTACTTCTAACAGTTGATGTAATCTCTTCAATAGCAGCTGCTGTCTCTTCTAAAGAAGCTGCTGCACTATTTGAAGAACTATTCAATTTATTTACATTTTCAAGTAAAACATTTGAACTCTCACCAAGAGTTAATCCATTTTTCTTATTCTCGATTAACATAGTTGTAATAGACTCACCCAAAGTATTAACACCATTTGCAAGTTTTAATAAATGTTCTTTTAAATCTTTTGTTGGAATTTTACTCAAATAGTTATATTTTGAATATTGTTCCAAAATATCAAGTACATTTTCAATATTATTCTCTAAATTATTTGCCATTTGATTTAAAACATTTTTTAGTTGTAATAGTGCTGGATTTGATACTTCTATATTTATTCTTTGACATAAATCTCCATGTTCAAACTCACCTAAAACAGAAATTGTTTCACTTATCAATCTTCTATCTTCTTCAATTCCTAACCTAGTTTTTTCAATATTATCACTTAAAATTTTTGACATTCTTCCAAACTCATCTTTTGTATTTACATGTACAAAATCAATACTTTCTTTTTCCCTATTTAAATAAGCGAAAAATTCATCTAAATCTTTATTTATTATTAAAAGTGGTTCATTTACTGTTTTTTTGATAATAATATAACTTATTGCAAGTAAAGTAAATAATAGTGCTATTCCACCAAATATCGAGTATTGTCTTAATGTGTAATTCAATGCAAGTAGATCATCAATATCAGAGCTAGTTACAATAACCATATTCCACTCTTCAAAAGTTATAAAAGCAGATAATTTATCTATTACCTCTTTACCATCATTAAATTCATAAGCTATTACACCTTGCTTCTTAACCAACATCTCTCTTAAAGCCTCTTCTACATTTTTATCAAGTTCATTTAACTTTTTATTTTTTAAAGTTGGATGAATTGTTAAAGTTTCTGTTTTAGAGTCAATTGCATATAAATAACCTTTATCTCCAAACTTAATTCTCTCTAGTTTAGATTCTAAAATTTTATATAACTTGTCAAAATTATATGCTACAAATAAAATTCCAATTACCTCATTATCTTTAATAACTGGCTCATAAACTGTCATATATTTTTTTCCAAAAAGCTCAGCAATTCCTAAATATCTCTCTTTATTTGATATTTTTGAAAAAGCTTGGCTATCTTTTGCTAAAAATGTTCCAATTGCTCTTGAACCATCTTCTTTATACAAAGATGTTGCAATCCTAAAAAAACCATCATCTTGCTTTACAAATATTGTAGCAACAGCTCCTGTTGTTTGAGTAAACTTATCTATAATAGAGTTGTTATTATTTAAAATAACTCCATTTGAAGTTAAAGGTGATGTTTTAATACCATTTACATCTATTTTATTTGAATAGTCAATTTCAACATTGTTTAATTGAGAAGAAAGAACATTTGAAACTGAAAGTGCAGACTCTTTTATTGATTCATTCAGAACTTCAAAAGTAGCTTTTATATCTAAAACTCTATCTTGAAATGTAGTTTTAACATCTTTTGTTATAAAGTTTTTTACAACAATACTAATAGTTATCACAGCAAATACTAAAATTATTGTTACAGCTAAAGCTTGAAAAAATGAGACTTTCTTTATTACTGAATTCATAATACCCCACTAAATTATAATTTGAAGGACTATAGTAACAAAAAAAAATTAATTGGAAGATAGATATAAATATTTTTTATAATAAATATCTATAAATATTATAATTTGTTACTATTTTACATAATTATTTATATAAAATAAATTATTAAGTTTATTATAATTTTAACTCTTTAATATTTTTCGGAGCATCAAACAGATATCCTTGAAAATAATCAATTTCCAACTCTTTGCAAGTATCGTAAATATCTTTTGAAGATACAAACTCCGCAACAGTTTTCATACCAACCTTTTTTGCAAAAAATACAATTGATTCTACAACAGCTCTTGCACTAAGAGATCTGTTAATATCTTTTATAATAGAACCATCAAGTTTTACATAATCAGCTTGAAATTTAACCAAATATGAGAAATTTGAGTAACCTGTTCCAAAATCATCAATTGCAATTTTTACACCAAGACTTTTTACAATTTTTATAAAAGATACAACCTCTTCAATATTATCAATTCCTTCACTCTCGGTAATTTCAATAGTCAAAAAATCACCAATATCAAATTCACAAATTTTTTGAATAATAAAATCAACAATATCTTTTTCTAAAATATCAATAATTGATAAATTTATACTAAATCCAACATTTTTATTTTGAAAAAATTCAAAAGATTTTTGAATAACTTTTTTAGTAATCTCTGTATAAAGATTTATTTTTTTAGATCTATCTATAAAAAAATAAGGAGAAATTATCTCTCCTTTTGAGTCTTTCATTCGAACTAATATCTCATATTTTTTCTCAAATTGATTACTTATTGATTGTGCAAAAATCTCAAATTTATCTCTTTTTATTGCTTCAATAATTTCACTTTTCCAATATAAATCATCTTTTATAGAGTCTTGACTTAAGTTTAATACATCATCTTCTTCATTATCGTAAATCACTATATTTTGCTTTAAAACTCTTGTTTGTTTTAGTGCAAATTCAGCACAAAACAAAAGCTTTGAATAATTTATAGCAACTCCAGCTCTTAATGGAATATATACTTTATTTCCATCAATTTCAATTGCAGAGTATCCAAAGTACCAAATTGTTGCTTTTATTGTTTGAATAAATTTCTCTTTTAAAATATCACTATTTGCTGCAACAACAAAAATATCTGCACCCAAATAGTAAATTTGACTATTTTCAAATCTATCTTGAAGTCTTAAAGATATAATTTTTAATATTTTTTCTCCAAAATCATAACCATAAAAATGATTTATATTTCCAAAACCACTTATATCAAAAATAACTAGTTTATCAAAAATATTTTTTTCAAGATGACTCAAAAACTCTTTTCTATTTGGCAATAAATTACTATTTGTACTTTGCATATTTAATCCTATAAATCATTTAACCAAGATGTAACTCCACCTTTCAAACTATAAAGTTCTGCATTAAAACCAAGATTTTTAAGCTTTAAAATAGCCTCTTTACTCAACATTCCTATTTTACAAACTACTATAACTTTTTTTAAAGAGTCTATTTGATTAATATCATCTTCTAAGCTTTCAAAAGGTATATTTATAGAATCTTTTATGTTATTTAAATCAAAATCAATTTTAGGTCTCACATCAACTATTTGAATACTATCTTTTTTTGCTAATAAACTTTTAAACTCTTCAAGAGTTATCTCATCTACTTTTATATCTGTTTTCTCTTTTAATCCACAAAACTCTTCATAATCAATTAACTCTTTAATTGTTGCATTTTTACTACAAATTGGACAATTTTCATTTTTATTAAATTTCATATCACGAAACTGCATCTTTAAAGAGTCAAAACTTAAAAGTCTATTTTTTAAAGGTTCGCCAATTTTTAGAATTATTTTTATAAGCTCATTTGTTTGAATTGTTCCAATAATTCCAGGTAAAACTCCTAAAACTCCAGCTTCTGAACAACTAGGAACAAGACCAGCTTTTGGTGGATTTGGAAATAGACATCTATAACAAGCTCCACCATCATAATTAAAAACACTAACCTGCCCTTCAAATCTAAAAATAGAACCATAAACAAAAGGTTTTTTTAACATTACACAAGCATCGTTGATTAGATATCTTGTTGGAAAATTATCTGTTCCATCTATTACAATATCAAAATCTTTTATAATATTTAAAGCATTACTGCTAGTTAGTCTCTCATTAAAAGTAACTATTTTTGAGTTTGGATTTAATGCCTCTAATTTCTCTTTAGCAGATTGTACTTTACTCTTTTTTATATCATTTGTTGTGTGAATAATTTGTCTATGCAAATTAGACTCTTCAACTACATCAAAATCAATAAGCCCAATTGTTCCTACACCAGCTGCTGCTAAATATAGTAAAATTGGACTTCCTAAAGCTCCAGTTCCAACTGCTAAAACCTTTGAATTTTTAAGTTTTAATTGACCTTCAAGTCCAACTTGTGGAAGGATTAAATGTCTGCTATATCTACTTATCTCTTGTTCTGATAGTTTTTGCTCTTTTGTCACACTAAATCCTTCTTAAAATTCAGTTGTAAGAATATCACAAGAGATATTAGATTATCTTTTATTATCTATATATTAAATCAAATGTTCCGCCATCATCAAAATGAAGTTTTTGTGCATTTGACCAACTTTGAAAAACATCATCTATTTTAATAAGCTCTAATTTTGGAAATATTTTTAGATACTCTTCACTTACTAACTCTGGCTTACTTGGTCTATAATAATTTTTAGCAGCCAACTCCTGAGCTTTTTGTGAATATAAATATTGTAAATACTCTGTTGAAACTGTATAGTTTAATCTTCTTTTTGCATTTGAATCTATAACTGTAACAGGTGGTTGGGCTAATATTGATATTGTTGGTACAACTATCTCAAACTCATCTCGTCCAAGTTCGTTTATTGCTAAAAATGCCTCATTTTCCCAAGCTAATAATACATCTCCTATTTTTCTTTGAACAAATGTATTTGTTGAACCTCTTGCTCCTGAATCTAAAACGGGTACATTTTTGAATAATCTTTTTACAAAATCTTTTGCGCCTTTCTCAGCATCTTTATATTTTTGTGATTCAAAATCTATATATTCTAAATTTCCTAACTCTTTTTTAAGTCCATAAGCATAAGCTGCAAGATAGTTCCATCTTGCTCCTCCTGAAGTTTTAGGATTTGGAGTAATTACATCAACACCATCTTTTACTAAATCATCCCAATCTTTTATACCTTTTGGATTTCCTTTTCTAACTAAAAAAACAATAGTTGAAGTGTATGGAGATGAGTTATTTTCTAACTTTTTTTGCCAATCATTTGGTATTAAATATGCTTTTTGGCTAATTGCATCTATATCATAAGCAAGAGCTAATGTAACAACATCTGCTTTTAATCCGTCAATTACAGCTCTTGCTTGTTTACCAGAACCTCCATGAGATTGTTTAACAACTACCTCTTGACCTGTTTTATTTTTCCAATAAGTAGCAAACTCTTTATTGTACTCTTCATAAAACTCTCTTGTTGGATCATAAGACACATTTAATATCTCAACTCTTTTTTTTGCTTTTTCAGCATCTTTATCATATTCGAACTCTTTTGCAAAACCTGTTGTTGAAACTAATATTGCTGCTAAAACTATACTTTTAATATTTTTTGTTATTTTTATCATTTTATTCCCTTATAAAAATAAAACACACTAAATGTGTGAAATTTAAAGATTTAAAAAAATCCCACCTTTACTTAATCTTTATATACTTTTTATACATGTCGCACATCATTTTTTATTCCTTGAATTAGATTGTAGGTTTTATCTATCACCTACTAAATTGGTGAAATTATATATTCAAAATAAAAAAATGTCAAGATATTTTTTATTTTTTTTAAAATATTTTTGAGAAAGCCTATTTTTAGGGAACTAAGAATGCTAAAAGCTAAAGCTTTTAGCATATATTTATTTTATTTCAATAGATTTTTTAGTAATATCATCTTTTAATTTTGGAATCACAACCTCTAAAACACCATTATCGCTTTTTGCTTCAATATTTTCAACATCAGCATTTTCTGGCAGTGTAAAACTTCTTGAGAATTTTCCAAAATATGTCTCAACTTTGTAATAATCTTCTTTTTTTATCTCATCTTTAGTTTTTCTTTCACCACTAATTGTAAGAATATTTTTGTTTATATCAACTTTTATATCCTCTTTTTTAACTCCAGGCAGATCAACATCTACATGATATGCAAACTCACCCTCTCTTGTATTTACAACAGGAACAAAGGCGTTTACTCCTTCATTTTTTGATACGGTATAAAAATCTTTCTCTAAATCTCTTAATTGTTTAAATGGGTCAAATTTTGTTAAAAACATCTTAATCTCCTTTATTTTTTATAAGCTTGATATATTTCGTATCAAACTGATAAAATTTTAGCAAATTTTTTAGCACTTGTCAATAGTGAGTGCTAAATAATTTTTAAAGAGTATTTTCTTTTAAATTTAACATTAGCACTTTTATGGTTAGTTTGCTATATTCCCAATCCTCCGACAAACTCTTCCTTTAAAATATCATCTTTTGTAACAGGAGTTTGACCAAGGCATGAAGAAATTGTTGTTCTATCCAAAATTTGTGCTGTGAGATTTCTTATATTTAAAAATACTCTTCTAAAATAACATTTTCCTTCTTGACTACAAGGTTCATAATTTGATACAGAAACGCAAGAGATCATAGAGATCATCCCTTCAAAATGACGAATAATTTCACCAAGTGTTATTTCACTTGAGTTTTTAGCTAAAACATATCCACCATAACGCCCTGGAATACTCTTTACCCATCCAGCTTTATTCATCTCAAGCATAATATTTTCTAAAAATCTTCTTGGAACATCTGTATATTCTGATAACTCTCTAATTGAGATTAAATTATCTGCCTCTGCTATCGCAAAAAGCGCTCTTAGCGCATAATCTGTTTTTTTTGATACTTTCATTTATCACCTACCTAATAGATAAATTATATTTGATTTTTATTTTTGTGTCAATATAAAAAAAGGGAAAGAGGTAAATCCTCTCTCCCCTCTATTTAAATAAATTAAATTTATTTTATTATGAATTCTTTTCTTTTTTTGCTGTTCGTTTTCTCGATATTGAAACTAAAGTTTCAAATCTCGTGCTCACAGATTAGCTTTTTATGAGTTCTTTTCTTTTTTTGCTGTTCGTTTTCTAACTGTTGGATCAAGCTCTCTTTTTCTAATTCTAATAGAAATAGGAGTAACTTCAACAGCTTCGTCCTCTTCAATCCACTCTAAAGCGTTTTCTAAAGACATAGTTTTTGGTGGAACTAATCTAATAGCTTCATCAGCACCACTTGATCTTACATTTGATTGTTGCTTCCCTTTAATAGGATTAACATCTAAATCATTATCTTTAGCATGTTGTCCAACAACCATACCAATATAAACTTTATCTTGAGGTTTTATAAACATAACACCTCTATCTTGTAAGTTAAAGATTGAGTATGCAAGTGCCTCTCCATTTTCCATAGATACAAGCGCTCCATATTTTCTGCTCTCAACCGATCCACTGTGTGGTCTAAACTCTAAGAATGAGTGATTCATAACACCCTCTCCTCTAGTTTCTGTTAAAAACTCTGTTCTAATACCAATTAATCCACGTGCTGGAATTTCAAACTCTAATCTTGTAAATCCGACTCCCATTGGAACCATATTTGTCATTACAGCTTTTCTTTTCCCAAGTTTTTCAATAATTGCTCCACTAAATTCATCTGGAGTATCAATTACTAAATGTTCAAATGGCTCCATTTTGATACCATTCTCTTCTTTTATAATAACTTCTGGTCTTCCAATACAGAACTCAAAACCTTCTCTTCTCATATTTTCAGCCAAAATAGTAATTTGAAGTTCACCTCTTCCGTTTACCTTAAATTTACCCTCACCAATTTGCTCATAACTCATAGCAATATTAGTATTCATCTCAGCTTTTAATCTCTCATCTATTTTATTTGAAGTTACATATTTACCTTCAGTTCCAGCAAGAGGAGAGTCATTTACAGAGAATGTTACGCTTAAAGTTGGTTGCTCAATATGCATAGGATCAAGTGGCATTGGATTTGTTGGATCACAAAGCGAATCTCCAACATCAATAGTTTCAAATCCAGCAACAGCAACAATATCACCAGCACCTGCTGTTTTGATATCTATTCTATCTAAACCTTTAAATCCAATAAGTTTAGTTACTCTTCCTTTGATTTTTTCACCATCAGCTTTAATTAAAAGTACAGTTTCACCTTGAGAGATAGTTCCATTAAAAATTCTAGCGATTCCTATTTTTCCAATAAAATTATCATAATCAA
The DNA here is from genome assembly GCF_041672065.1 of Aliarcobacter sp. Lineage (NCBI taxonomy): Bacteria > Pseudomonadati > Campylobacterota > Epsilonproteobacteria > Campylobacterales > Arcobacteraceae > Aliarcobacter > Aliarcobacter sp. Next base: position 10,171 of record NZ_JBAZAH010000024.1, read on the forward strand.
GAGTAAATACTTGAAGTTGAAGACCATTTTCATCGCTTCCTTTTGGTTTTGGAACCTCTTTTAAAATAGTTTCATATAGTGGTTTAAAGTCCATATTGTCATCTGTTGGATTATATCTTGCAAATCCACTTCTAGCAGCTGCATAAATTACGGGGAAATCTAATTGCTCCTCTGTCGCATCCATTTGTGCAAATAGGTCAAAAACCTCATCAACAACTCTATCAGGTTCAGCTGCTGGTTTATCAATTTTATTTACAACAACTATTGGTCTGTGTCCTAAAGATAATGCTTTTTTAACAACAAACTTTGTTTGTGGCATAACACCCTCTTGTGCATCAACAAGAAGTAAAACAGAATCAACCATTTTTAAAACCCTCTCAACTTCTCCACCAAAATCGGCGTGTCCTGGAGTATCTATAATGTTAATTCTTACACCCTCATAATCAATTGCTGTGTTTTTTGAAAGAATTGTAATACCTCTTTCCTTTTCAATTGCATTACTATCCATAACTCTTTCATCTACGCTTTGGTGCGCTGAAAATGTACCACTTTGTTTTAACAACTCATCAACTGTTGTTGTTTTTCCGTGGTCAACGTGAGCAATAACTGCTATATTTCTAATGTCTCTCATTTTTCTTCTTTATATAAAATTTCGTGCGGATTTTATCCAAAAAAAACTTAAAAGCTTATTATAGCTTAAAATATGGTTAAATAAAAGATAAATAATAGTAAAATATTTTTTACTTTTTTATATTAAATTAATTTTATTTTGTTAATATTCGCAAATTATAGGTTTGCGGTGCAAACAGACAACTTGAAACTCTTTTTTTACTTACTCAAGAATGTCAATCAAATATATTTTTTATTGTCAAAGGACTTTTATGGAGTTTTTACTAAATTTTAGAAAAACCCTTTCAAGATTTTGGTCACCAATTCCAGCAGTTATTGCACTTGGAGTATTGAGTGCTTACTATTTTGGAATAACAGGAACTTACTGGGCTGTTACAGGTGAATTTACTAGATGGGGTGGTCACTTTTTACAACTATTTGGAGTTGATGTTTCAACTTGGGGATATTATAAGCTTATGAGTATTGAAGGAAATATCTTTACAAGAGTTGATGGTGTTATGATTATTGGTATGTTTGCTGGATGTATAGCAGCTGCTTTTTAGGGAAACAATGTAAAGTTTAGATTACCTCTAAACAATATTAGAATTTATCAAGCACTAATTGGTGGAATAATTGCTGGATTTGGAGCAAGACTTGGAATGGGTTGTAATTTAGCTAGTTTTTTTACAGGAATTCCACAATTTTCATTTCACGCTTGGGTATTTACAGCATTTATGATGGTTGGTGTATATTTTGGTGTAAAAGTTGCTCTTAGCCCTTTTTTTCAATCAAAAATAAAGATGCAAAAAGTATCTTGTGCAAAACCACTTGAACACAATGAAGAGAAAGTTAAAAAATTCTTTACTCTTGGAACATTTGCATTTATTGCAATTATGCTTTGGGCTTTATATTTAATTTTTGTTGCAAATAGCTCTAAACTTGGAATGGCAATGCTTTTTGGTGCTGCTTTTGGTCTTATTATTGCAAAAGCACAAATATGTTTTACATCTGCATTTAGAGATATTTTTACAACTGGAAGAAGTGAGTTGGCAATTGCAATTATTATTGGTATGGCTGTTGCAACTTTGGGTGTATTTACATATTTAAATATGGGAGCTGCTCCAAAGATTTTCTGGACAGGACCAAATGTTGTTATTGGTGGATTACTATTTGGATTTGGAATTGTAATTGCAGGTGGTTGTGAGTGTGGTTGGATGTACAGAGCTGTTGAAGGACAAGTTCATTTTTGGATTGTTGGAGTTGGAAATATTATTGGTGCAACTTTACTTGCATTTGTTTGGGATGATATATCTGAACCTTTAGCAACTTCTTGGCCAAAAATAAATCTACTTGAAAGTTTTGGACAATATGGTGGACTTGTAGCAAACTATGGATTACTATTCCTGTTTTTTATAGTAATTTTAATTTTAGAAAAAAAATATTTAAGAAAATCAAGAAATAGATAAGGAAAAACTTATGGAAAACAAAGAGATAGTTCCAGATTATAGAATAGATATGCAAGGTGAACCTTGTCCATATCCAGCGATAAATACTCTTGAAGCCATGAAAGAGTTAAATGATGGCGAAATTTTAGAGATAATTAGTGATTGTCCACAAAGTATAAATAATATTCCAGTTGATGCAAAAAATCATGGATATAAAGTTTTATTAATAGATAGCGATGGACCAACTATTAGATATATTCTTCAAAAATAAAAGTAGCATTTTGCTACTTTTTAAAGCATAAGATATTTTTTAGTATAATTGCCTTCAATTTTTTACAAAAGGGATGAGATGATAAATTTAATAAACAAAAAAGAGAATATTTTTGATGATGATATCGCTTTTGTAGAGAATTGGGATTTTAGCACTGCTAATTTAAATGAAAAAAATAGAATTCAAGCTATAACTCAAGTTGCAAGTATTTGTTACCAAAATCCAAAAGCACTTGGAAATGAGAGTCTGTACAATAGACTTATGGCAGAGAGTATGGGATTACCAAGTTCTAGTTTTGAGTTTGTTCCAGTGCTACTTGATTATGAAAATCCAAAACACCAAGAGATTCTAAAATTGGAGTATTCAAACTCTAAAAAATTTGGGGAACAACTTGATGATAAATATCTTCTTACAAACTATAGAGCACTTGTTTACGATTATGAAAACCTGCAAGAGGAGTTTAGTTTTGATATTAGAACTATTTTTAATACTCAAGAAGAGTGCAAAATTATAAAAGATTACTTCAAAGTATTTTTATATAAAGTTGATTTACCTACAAGAAGTCAAATGGTAAGACATAGAATTTCTTGGCAAGAATTAAGTAGAAGATATGTAAGTGGTAAAAGAGTTCCTTTTGAGTTTTATATTAGTGAAAAACTAAAACATAATCCAAAAGTTAAAGCTCTTGTAAAACAGAGTGAAGAGTTATATTTTGAACTATTAGATGCTGGAGTTAAACCTCAAGAAGCAAGACGGGTAATTCCTCAAATGGCTTATACTCAAATTTGGGGTGCATTTATGCCAAAACAGCTTGATAACTACTTTAAGTTAAGACTTGATGAGACTGCTCAATGGGAGATTAGACAAACTGCTATTGCTATGCAAGAGCTTATAAAATGAGCGCTTTAGAGATTGCTGATATTATAGGTATTATCTCTTTTGCTTTAAGTGGTTTTTTAATAGCAGTTCACTGTAAACTTGATATTTTAGGGGTTTTTATATCTGCATTTTTAACTGCCTTTGGTGGTGGAATGACAAGAGATGTTTTAGCAGATAGAACTCCTTATGTTTTTACTTCAAACCTTCCTCTTAGTTTAGTAATTTCAACAGTTTTAATAGCAATGCTTTTTAAACTTCATAAAATTACAAATTTAGAAGGGAAATGGGCATTTGTAATCTCTGATGCGATAGGGCTTTCATCATTTGCAATAACAGGTGCAATAATTGCAATTGAAAGTGGTTTTAACTTCTTAAGTGCTGTAATGCTTGCATTTATAACAGCAGTTGGTGGTGGAACTATTAGAGATGTTTTAATAAATAGAATGCCTTTTATTTTAGTATCTGAGTTTTATGCAACAGTTGCACTCATTATTGGAAGTGTTGTTTATATTTTAGAAATTTTTGAACTTAGAAACCTATTTTCACTTATTATTGTCTTCATATTTGGAGTTGCTTTAAGAGTTCTTGCATACTATAAAAAGTGGCATTTACCAACTTTATCAAAAGAAAATTAATTTTCTATTTACTTTTTACAGCTAGAATCTCGAAAAATTTTTAAAGGAAAAAATATGTTTAAAAAAATAGTTCTAGCTACACTTTTAGCTTTAGGATTAAATGCAGCTTCACTAAATATTGATAGCTCAATTGTTGATATAAAAATCAAAGATCAATTTGATAAAGTTCACACTTTAAATGAAAGTGTAAAAACTATTCTTTTTGCAAGTGATAAAGGTACAAGTGATATGTTAAGAGATTATCTTTTACCTCTAAGTGAAAAAGAGAATGTTTTAGAAAAAAATGGTGCTGTTTATGTTGCTGATATTTCAGGAATGCCAAGTTTAATCTCTAAATTTATAGCTTTACCAAAAATGAAAAAATACCCATTTTCAATTCTATTATTAGATGATTCAAATAAAGAAAACTTTGTAAAAGAGGATGGGAAAATTATTGTTTATAGTTTAGAAAATGGAAAAGTTGTAAAAATAGATAAAATCTCTACAAAAGAAGAGTTAGCAAATATTATAAAATAAATATTAGAGGAGTTTTATCTCTCCTCTAAAACCCTCTTAAATGCTTCTACAATAGCAATTTTTTCTAGCTCTTTTATTCTATTTTCCAAAGTTTGCGCCGTTTCATTTTCATCTAATAAAAGCTCTTTTATTAAAATTTTTTCACCCTCATCATAATTCTCATTTACATAATGAATTGTAACACCTGATTTTTTCTCACCATTTTTTACAACAGCTTCATGAACAAAATGTCCATACATTCCAGCTCCTCCGTAAATTGATGGTAAAATTGCTGGATGTGTGTTTATAATTTTGTTTTCAAATGTTTTAAGCATATTATCTTCAATTTTTTTCATGAAACCTGATAAAAATATATAATCACACTCATACTCTTTTAAAATATTAGTTATTTTTAAATCCAAATTCTCATCTGGAAAAAGTTTTGAATTTATAATAAAACTATCAATTTCATACTTTTTTGCCTTTTCTAAAACTCCTGCACTACTATTATTTGTAATTATTACAACAACTTTTGCATCTAAAATTTTATCTTCAATCGCTTTTTGAATTGTCTCAAAACCACTTCCATTATAAGATGCCAAAATTCCTATTTTTTTCATAAATTTCTATCCTTTTATTCTTTGAGAGTGTGTTAATGCAATTGCAATTGCATCTGTTATATCAAGAGGTTTTATCTCTTTTTTTATTCCTAAAAGTCGCTTAACCATAAAAGATACTTGCTCTTTTGTAGCTTTTCCATTTCCCGTAACTGCTTGTTTTACTTGAAGCGGAGTATATTCAGAAAAATTTCCAAAATTTTGAAGTATTTTTAGACTAATTGCTCCTCTAAATTGAGCAAGTTTAATAACAGTTTTTGGATTAAAAGCATAAAACATATCTTCAATAGATACTTCATCAATTTTATGATTTTTAAATATCAAATCAATCCCTTCTGTCATCTCTACAATTTGCTCTTGCAAAACTGTAGTTTTTATTTTAATAAGTCCTGCTTCTATTAATTTTAAATCTCTTCCAATTTTTTCAATAACTGCATATCCACAATTTTTAGTACCTGGATCTATTCCTAAAATTTTCAATATTCACTCTTTTCACAATAATCTATTCACATTAAAAAAAAGTGATTATATCGTAAAAAATTGAAAGATTTAAAAAACTATTCACATCTTTATTCACAAAATATTCTATAAATTCTATATTATAATCGATAATAAAGCTTATTTATAAAAAAATAAGATATAATAAGTGTTTAATTAAATCAATAAATTAGGCGTAAATGACACAAAAAGAGTTTATTTTAAATATCCAAAGAGAGACAGAATCTATTGACTTTGAGAGATATTTTAGACAACTTAACTTAAAAAAACTATCAAAAGATGAAAATATCGCTATTTTTGAAGTAGCTAATAGATATATTGCATCTTGGATAAAAAATAAATATGAAAATATATTAAAAGAGTTTTTTGAAAAATATAGCAATTTCAAACCAGATATTGATATTAGAGTTACTGGTGAAAAAAAACTAAAAAAACAAAATGAACTAGAAATTAAAAATCAAACTCCTGAAAGTACAATTTTAAATCCATCTTATACTTTTGACTCTTTTGTTGTAGGGCCTTCAAATCAAATGGCATACAATGCTGCACTTGCTGTTTCAAATAAACCAGGAATTCAATATAACCCACTTTTTATATATGGTGGAACTGGACTTGGAAAAACTCATATTCTTCAAGCTATTGGAAATAAAGCTTTAGAAGATGATAAAACTGTAATTTATGTAACAATTGAACAATTTATGAATGACTTTACATTTTCACTAAAAAATAAAAATATGGAACACTTTCGTGCAAAATATAGAAATTGTGATTTACTTTTGATAGATGATGTTCAATTTTTAAGTGAAAAAGAGCTTACTCAAGAGGAGTTCTTTCATACATTTAATGAGCTTCATAATGCAAAAAAACAGATAGTCATGACAAGTGATAAACTCCCTTCTCAAATTGCTGGACTTGCTGAAAGACTTAAATCAAGATTTGAATGGGGACTTACAACAGATATTCAAATTCCAAAATTAGAGACTAAAATTGCAATTATTGAAAAAAAATCAGAGTTAAATGGAATAAATTTAAGCAGAGATATAATCTCATTTATAGCAACAACTCTTGATAGCTCAATTAGAGAGATAGAGGGTGTTTTAATTAGAATAAATGCAAATGCTTCGCTACTTAATTTAGAGATAAATCTTGCTATGGTTCAAAATCTATTAAAAGATCAAATTAGAGAGAATAAAGAGAATATTAAACTTCCAGATATTATAAATGTAGTTGCAAGTGAGTTAAATATTAAACCAAGTGATATTAAATCTAAAAAAAGAACAGCAACTGTTGCAAATGCAAGAAGAGTTGTAATTTATCTAGCACGAGAGTTAACTCACAACTCAATGCCAGATATTGCAAAGTTCTTAGATATGAAAGATCATAGCTCAATTTCTCATAATATGAAAAAGACTCAAGAGCTTATGCAAAGTGATGAAAATTTTAAACTTGTAATTCAAAATTTAAAGAATAAATTAATAAATAAGGAGTAGAAGAAGTAGCTTAATGTGTGAAAAGATGTGAATATGTTTTTAGTTTTATTCACTATCTCAAAGTGTTATTTATTGGCTCTTTGAACTATATTTTCATCTTTTCACATAGACTACTACTAATACTAAAAAAATAGAAAAATAGGAGAACAAATGAAGTTGGTAATAAACAAACAAGTTTTAGAAAATGTTGTTAGCTCAATGCAACCTTTTTTAGAGAAAAAAGATTCAAGTGCAATTACTTCACATATCTATCTTGAAATTTCAAATAATAGATTAATTGCAAAAGCAACAGATTATGAAATTGGATTTGAAACTTTTGTAGAAAATATATCAAACTTTGAAGATGGAAAAACAACTGTAAATGGAGTTAATTTATTAAGTTTTATTAAAAGATTAAAAAATGAAGATATAACTTTAGAGACTACTTTTAATAATCTTGTAATTAAACAAAATAAATCAGTTTTTAAACTTCCTACTTATGATGCAAATGAATTTCCAACAATAAACAGATATGAAAATCTAAAAGAGTTATCAATATCTATGTTAAATTTTATTAACTCTATTAAAAAAATTTCTCCAGCAATAGATACAAATAATCCAAAATTTGAGTTAAATGGTGCATTAATTGATATTAAAAGTCAAAAAATAAACTTCTGTGCAACTGATACTAGAAGACTTGCTTTAACTCATTTAGAAAATATATCAAATAGTGAAGCTCAATTAATCATTCCAAAAAAAGCTATATTTGAAATTCAAAAACTGTTTTTAGATGATGCAAAAATATCTTACGATAATACAAATTTAGTAATTTCAAATGAAAATAGTATCTTCTTTACAAAACTTATAAATGGAAAATATCCAGATTATGAAAGAATTATTCCAAATAATTTAAAATATAATCTTTATATTCCTAAAAATAGTGTGGTAGAATCAATAAAACTTGTAACTTCATTATCTTCAAATGTAAAAATATCTTTTACTCAAAATGCTATTTTATTTGAATCACTTGATGAAGATAGTGTAGCAAATACACAAATTGATCTTGATTTAAATGTTGAAAAAGATTTTTATGTTGCAGTAAATGCTAAATATATTTTAGATTTTTTTAGTATGTCAAATAGTGAAAAGATAAAAATAGGATTTAATGAATCAAATCTACCATTTTATTTAGAAGATGGTAAGTTTATAACAATTGTAATGCCAATTGTATTAGAAAAATAAAAGTAAGGATTTATAAAAATGTCACAACAAGAGTACGGTGCTAGTAATATTAAAGTTTTAAAAGGTCTTGAAGCTGTTAGAAAAAGACCAGGGATGTATATTGGTGATACAAATATAAATGGTCTTCATCATTTAATTTATGAAGTAGTTGATAACTCAATTGATGAGGCAATGGCTGGACATTGTAAAAATATAAAAGTTACTTTAACAAAAGATGGTTATGCAAGAATAGAAGATGATGGAAGAGGAATTCCAACTGCAATTCACCCAACAGAAGGTGTTAGTGCTGCAACAATCGCTTTAACAGTTCTTCATGCTGGTGGAAAATTTGATAAAGATACATATAAAGTTTCAGGTGGACTTCACGGAGTTGGGGTTTCAGTTGTAAATGCTTTATCAAAACATTTAAAAATGACAGTTTATAGAGAGGGAAAAATTCACTTTCAAGAGTTTAGTGAAGGTATTCCAAAAGCTGCATTAGATGTAATTGGAGATAGTCCAAGAAAAACTGGAACAACAATAGAGTTTTTGGTAGATGATACTATATTTGAAGTTACTCAATATGAGTTTGCAATTTTAGCTAAAAGATTTAGAGAGGTTGCATATTTAAATCCATTTATTACAATTACTTTAGAAGATGAGAATATAAATAAAAAAGAGGTTTACCATTTTGAAGGTGGTATAAAACAGTTTGTTGAAGATTTAAATAAAGATACAGCTGTTTCTGAAGTTGTTCATTTTAATGATAGAGTTGATGGAGTTGAAGTTGATATTGCTTTAATGTATAACGATACTTATATTGAAAAAACTCTATCTTTTGTAAATAATATTAGAACAATAGATGGTGGAACTCATGAAGCTGGTTTTAAAGCAGGACTTACAAGAAGTATCTCTAAATATTTAAGTGAAAATGCAGCTGCTAGAGAAAAAGATGTAAAAATTACAGGTGATGATGTAAGAGAGGGTTTAATTGCTGTTGTTTCAGTTAAAGTTCCTGAACCTCAATTTGAAGGTCAAACTAAAGGAAAATTAGGAAGCTCTTATGTAAGACCTATTGCACAAAAACTTACAAGTGATAGTTTAGATAAATATTTTGAAGAGAATCCTACTCATGCAAAAGCTATTATGGAAAAATCTTTAATGGCTGCACGTGGAAGAGAAGCTGCTAAAAAAGCTAGAGATTTAACTAGAAAAAAAGACTCTATGAGTGTAGGAACACTTCCTGGAAAACTTGCAGATTGTCAAAGTAAAGATCCAACAATTAAAGAGTTGTATTTAGTTGAGGGTGATAGTGCTGGAGGAAGTGCTAAACAAGGAAGAGATAGAGTTTATCAAGCAATTTTACCTTTAAAAGGAAAAATTTTAAATGTTGAAAAATCTAGACTTGATAAAATTTTAAAATCTGATGAGATTAGAAATATTATAACTGCACTTGGTTGTGGAATTGGTGATGATTTTGATGATGAAAAAATTAGATATCACAAAATTATAATTATGACAGATGCCGATGTTGATGGTAGCCATATTCAAACACTTCTTTTAACATTCTTCTTTAGATTTTTAAGACCAGTTGTTGAAAAAGGTTATTTATATATTGCTCAACCACCACTTTATAGATATAAAAAAGGTAAAAATGAGATTTATTTAAAAGATAATAATGCACTATCTTCTTATTTAATTGAAAATGGATTAGAGAGTTTTGAATTTGAAGGAATGGGATATAATGATCTTTTAGATCTATTTAAACAAGTATCAAGATATAGAGCTATGCTTGAGCAGTTAGGAAAAAGATACTCACTTTTAGAGGTATTAAAACATCTAATTGAAAATAGCGATTTAGTAAATTTAGATTTTAGCTCTTTATATGAAAAAGTTAAAGAGTTTATTGAAGCAAAAGGTCATAATATCTTATCAAAAACTGTTACAGATGAAAAAATTCAACTTTTTGTTCAAACAAAAGAGGGACTTGAAGAGTTAATTATTGATGATGAACTTTTTGCATCGCCATATTTTAGTCAAGCTACTTTTATTTTTAATAAATTAAAAGAGAGAGATTTAACACTATTCGAAGGTAAAGATTTAGTAAATCTACTTGAAGATATAGAAAATCTTGCCAAAAAAGGTGCATATATTCAAAGATATAAAGGTCTTGGAGAGATGAATCCTGAACAACTTTGGGAGACAACTATGACTCCTGAAAATAGAAGACTTTTAAGAGTTAAAATAGAGGATGCTGAAGCTGCTAGTGATACATTTACTCTATTTATGGGTGATGAAGTTGAACCTAGAAGAAACTATATAGAATCTCACGCAAAAGATGTAGAACATCTTGATGTTTAAGCTAAAGGTTTAAACCTTTAGCTATATTTTGTGCAATTAAAAATCCATGATTTAAACTACTACAAATTGATCCTTCATTTATTGAAGTTATATCTCCAGCTAAATATAAGTTTTTACAACAACACTCAAAATTTTCATCAAAAACTGGTTTTAAATTATCACTAAACTTTACACCACAAATTTTTAGAAAATCAGTAGGAGCTGTTCCACCTATTGCATAAATTACTCTATTGAAATTTTCACTCTTAGCATTTGAGAAGTTTACTTTTACAAGTCCATTATCATCTTCTAAAGAGTTTATATCACAATTTAATTTTATAGTTAATTTTTTATTAGCTTCAAACTCTTTTAACATATTTTCATTTATAGAGTTTAATCTTGTAAAACTCTCTTTTCTATATGCTAAAGTTACAATATTATCATCCAAAGCTAGAGAATATGCATACTCAGCAGCACTATTTCCACCACCAACAACTAATATTTTCTCATTTTTTGAACAGCTATCAAGATTAAAATTTACATTTTTTTGAATCTCTGAAGCTATTTTATAGTTAGGTTTATTTGGTTTTCCCATTTTTCCAATAGCAACTACAACATTTTTTGCTTTTAAAATATTTGATTTTAAATGAACTTCAAAAATATCATCTGAGTTTTTAATAATCTTCTCTACTTCACTGTTATATAAAGGATTTATATTATGTTTTTTTAATAGATTTTGAAAATAATCCAAAATCTCCTCTTTTAAACCACCATCAAAATCTATACTCCCCAAAAGCTCAATTATTTGGTTTCTCCAATTTTTATCAACTCTTTTTCCATCTTTGTAAAAAGTTCTAATAGTATTAAAAAAGTTATCACTTTTTTCAACAACAGCAATATTATCTATATTTTTTATCTTTAATTCAACAGCACAACTAATTCCTGAAACACCAGCTCCAACAATAACTGTATCAAATATTTTTGAACTCATATTTAGCCTTTTAAAATATATTTAAATTCTATCCTTATTTTTAGAAATTAGCTTTATAAGAGATATTTGGATAGAATATTTTTTAAAAATTTAATAAAAAAGGTTACTAATGGAAATAAAATATGGTGAAAAAGAGATTTTAGAGTTTGATATAAATAATCCTGAAAACTTTTGGCCAAATCAACATGATAAAAACTATATAATTGATATTGAGTTACCAGAATTTATGGCAAAATGTCCAAGAAGTGGTTACCCTGATTTTGCAACTATTAAGATTAAATATACACCAAATAAAAGAGTTATTGAGCTTAAAGCACTTAAAATTTATATAAACTCATTTATGAATAGATATATCTCTCATGAAAACTCTGCAAATGAGATTTTTGATACACTTTTTTCAAAACTAGAACCAAAATGGCTTAAAGTAGTTGCAGATTTTAAACCAAGAGGAAATGTGCACACAGTTATTGAAATAGATAGCTCAAAACTATAAGAGAAAAACACCTTGAAAAGATTAGTTAGCACTGCAGAAGCTTCAAAGATTTTGGGTATCTCTATTCAAGGTGTTCACTATAGAATTAAAAAAAATCAACTTGAACATACAAAAAAAGATGGAAAAATTTTAGTTTATATTGATGATATAGATCAAAAATATTCTGAAAAATTGGACGATAATCTACTTTTAAAATTAAAAGATGAACAGATTTTAATACTCAAAAAATCACTAAAATATTTAAAAAAAATGCATCAAAAAGAGATAAAAAGATTAGAAAATAGTCATAAAATGGCAATTGATGTTTTTAATAGTGAGATAAAACTTCTTCAAAGTGCTTTTAATGAGATGAGAACAGTTTATAAAAATCAAATTGAGTATAATCAAAATGAACAAAAACAAAATCATAGTGAATTTATAACATTAAAAGAGTTTTTTGTAATATTAAAAAAATCATCAAAAAGTGATGAACAGATAAAAGATATAATAATAAATTCTATAAAAAATGGTGATAAAAGATTTATTTACAACAAATCTACAAAGAAAATTTTGATTTATAAAGATGATTTTAAAGATTTAATATAAAGATGTACAAAGTACTCCTTTCCAGATACCCAAACACAACACTAAAAAAGGTGCCTTGCTATGTTCCCATCCTGGGGCGTTGTCTTTAGAAGTGCTTGAAAGGGTCTAAAAAGGAGCATTCAAAACACTTATGTGTTCTCAATGCTACTTTTAAAGATTGAGATTTTATCTAATGTAACTTTAATATATAATAAAAGAGAAAAATGACATATTTAATACTTTTTATTTCAGCTTTTGCATCTGCAACTTTGCTTCCACTTGGAAGTGAAGCTTTGCTTATTTACAATATTAAAGAGGGTTTTAATATCTATGCTCTTTTATTAATTGCAACTTTTGGAAATGTTTTAGGCTC
>NZ_JBAZAH010000025.1:0-22000 GCF_041672065.1 Aliarcobacter sp.
GCAATAATTGAAGCTAATTTAAATGCAATTGTTGAAACATCAAACTCTTCTTTTAAACTTTCAACTAATTCAATTGCATAATCTTTTATCTCTTGAGTAATAATAGATTTTTTTAAATCATCTATTTTTTTCTCTTTTACTGTACTAATATTTGGTACAACTTTTGATTCAAGCTTAGTTCCAATAGTATGTTCAATTCTTTGAAGAGTTTTAAACTCATGTGGAGTTACAATAGATATTGCAACTCCTTCTTTACCTGCTCGTCCAGTTCTTCCAATTCTATGAACATAAGATTCACCATCAAATGGTAAATGATAATTAAATACATGTGTTACATCATTAACATCTAATCCACGTGCTGCAACATCTGTAGCAATTAGAATTTCAAGTTTAGAAGTTTTAAATGCTTTAATTGCCTCTTCTCTTTGTTTTTGCTCCATATCTCCATGAAGAGATTTAGCCATAAAACCTTGAGAGATTAAAAATGTAGATAATCTATCAACATCTTTTTTTGTTCTACAAAATATAATAGATTTTTTTGGATTTTTATAATCAAAAAGTCTTATTAGTGCATCATCCCTTTCTCTCTCATCTACAACATAAAAAGTTTGCGTAATATTTTTATTTGTAACATCTGATTTCGTAATTGTTACAAACTCTGGCTCTTTTAAAATTGTTTTTGCAAGATTTCTTATTGCTACTGGCATTGTTGCAGAGAAAAGTAGAGTTTGTCTCTCACTTGGTAAAAATGTAAATATCTCTTTGATATCATCTAAAAATCCCATATCAAGCATCTCATCAGCTTCATCCAAAATTACAAATTTTGGTTGAATTTTTATTTGTCCACTTCTTAGTAAATCCAAAAATCTTCCTGGAGTTGCTACAATAATACTTGCAGTTTCAATTAATTTTAATTGTCTTGAGTATGATTGTCCACCATAAACAGTTGCAGTATTAATTCCTAAAAGTTTTCCAAATTTAAATAACTCATCTGAGACTTGCATTGCAAGTTCTCTTGTTGGAACTATAACAACTGCTTCAGCATTTTTACCTGTTAATTGGTTTAAAACTGGCAATCCAAATGCTGCAGTTTTTCCTGTTCCTGTATGAGCTTGTCCAACCATATCTTTACCTGCTAAAATATGTGGTATTGCATCAACTTGTATTGGGCTTGGTTCTTTAAAACCAGCTTCGTCTATTGCTTTTTGTAATTTTTCTTTAAAATTAAAATCTTGAAAAGTCACTTTTTATCCTTAAGTATATATTTTAAATATACACTCTTATATTAAAAAACCTTCCTATAATGGATAATCAAATATAAAAATTATGTAAGTTATTAGTATAAAATTACTAAATCTTAAAAAAAGATAGGCATATAAATGTGTATAAATTGGCGGATTTTATCTAAGTTTGTATTAAGTTTTGCTTTAAGAGAGGAGAACTCTCTTAAATTTTTAGATACTATCTAAACCTTTATAATCTTCAAGGTATTTTGTATCGTAGTTATTATTTATGAAATCTTTGTTAAGCATCATTTTTTGATGGAATGGAATATTTGTTTTAATTCCAGTAACTTCAAACTCATTTAAAGCTCTTTTCATAATATTTATAGCTTTTTCTCTATCTCTTCCCCAAACAATAAGTTTTCCTATCATTGAGTCATAATATGGAGGAACAATATAGTTTGCATAGATATGTGAATCAACTCTTACATTTCTTCCACCAGGAACCATCCATTGAGTTATTTTTCCAGGACACGGTAAGAATGTATTTGGATCTTCGGCTGTAATTCTACACTCAATTGCATGACCTCTAAATTTAATACTATCTTGAGAAGGTAGCTCTTCTCCTTGTGCAACTTTTATCATCCACTCAACAATATCTATTCCAGAAACCATCTCTGAAACTGGATGCTCAACTTGAAGTCTTGTATTCATCTCCATAAAATAGATATTTTGTTTATCATCTGCTAAAAACTCAAAAGTTCCAGCACCTTCATATTTTAAATATTTAGTTGCTTTTACAGCAACTTCGTGAAGTTTTGCTCTAGTTTCATCATTTAACAAAATTGCAGGTGACTCTTCTATTACTTTTTGATGTCTTCTTTGTAAAGAGCAATCTCTCTCACCAACATGAATTGCATTTCCGTGAGAATCACCTAAAACTTGAACTTCAATATGTCTTGGATTGTTTATAAATCTCTCTAAATACATTGTTCCATCACCAAAAGCTGCTAATGCTTCACTAGAAGCCGCTAAATATTGGTGATCAAAGTCTTTTTCCTCTTTAATAAGTCTCATACCTCTTCCACCACCACCAGCAGCAGCTTTAGCCATAATTGGATACCCAATCTCTCTTGCAATCTTTTTACCCTCTTCTAAAGTTCTAACAGCACCTTTACTTCCAGGCACAACAGGAACTCCAGCTCTTACCATCTCTTCTTTAGCTTTTGATTTATCAGCCATTTTTTCCATAACTTCAGAAGATGGACCAATAAATTTAATATTGTGAAGTTTACAAATCTCAACAAAATCTTGATTCTCAGATAAAAATCCATATCCAGGGAAAATTGCATCACAACCTGTCATCTCAGCTGCAGTTATGATTGCTGGAATATTTAAGTAAGATTCACTTGATTTTGCTCCACCAATACAAACAGCTTCATCAGCATGTTTTAAATAAGAGGCATTTTTATCACCAGCACTATATATTGCAACAGATTTTTTCCCCATCTCTCTGATTGTTCTAATAGCTCTTTGAACAATCTCTCCTCTATTTGCAATTAATATTTTTTTAATTTCTGCCATTTTAAGCTCTTATATTTTTTCTACAACAAAAATTGGCATATCGTACTCTACAGGTGATCCATTTTGTACTAATATATCTATAATTTTGCAGTCAAATTCAGCTTCAACCTCATTCATAATTTTCATTGCTTCAAGAATACATAAAGTTTGACCTTTTCTAACTATATCACCAATTGCACAAAATTGTGGAGCATCTGGAGATGGAGCAGAGTAATAAGTTCCAACCATTGGAGCGTTTATTGTAATTCCATTTGAATTAGCATTGCTATCATCTTTTGCTATTTCAGGCGCAACAGAAGATGTTGTAACAGAAGAAGTAGGTGCAATAGAAGCAACAGGTGCAGATACCATTGGAGTTGTAGCTACAGTTGTAACTCCTCCTTCAAAACCTCTTTGCATAGAGATTTCAAAATCTGCCTCTTTTATTCTTAACTTATTAAGTTCACTTTTGTCAAAAACTCTAATTAGTTCTTTGATATCTTTAAAATCCATTTTGTACCTTTTTTTCAAAAATTTCTCAAATAATATCAAAATATTTCTAATTTTAATTCTTTTATTATAAAAAATAAGCTTTTTTTAAGAAAAATAGCTAAAATACCAAAAAAATTTAGGATAAAAGATGATAAGTGATAAAAATTTCATAAATATTGCAAAAGAGATTGCAAAGGCTTCAAAATGTGTATCAAAACAAGTTGGTGCTGTTATTGTAAAAGATGGAAGAATTTTATCAACTGGCTACAATGGAACGCCAGCTGGATATCAAAATTGTTGTAATTATTGGAATGACGAATATACAAAAGATCATCACGAATGGTCTAAGACTTATGAAATTCATGCTGAAATGAATGCAATTATTTGGGCTGCAAGAAAAGGAATAGCAATAGAAGGAGCAACAATATATGTAACACTTGAGCCTTGTAGCGAATGCTCTAAAAATATTATTGCTTGTGGTATTCAAAGAATTGTTTATGAAAAATCTTATGAACACACAAATTCAGATATAGTTTCAAAATTTTTAAAAGACAATGGGGTAAAAATAGAGCAAATTTCCTAAAACTTAAGAGTGTTTTGATAAAATAATATCTTTATTTAAAAAGGAAAATTCTCACTATGAAAAAAATTTTATTAATTTTTTCTCTTTTTATTGGTTTTACTTTAGCTAATACTATAAATGGAATAGCTGTATTAGTAAATGAAGATCCAATAACTATATATGATATAAAAGAGGATATGAAAAAAAGAGGAGTTGATGAAAATAGCTCTGTCTCTTATTTAATAGATAAAACTCTTTTTGAGCAACTTGTAAAACAAAACAATATAAGTGCTGATATATTTGATATTAATGAGCAGATTGAAAAACTTGCAAATTCAAATGGAATGGATGTTTATAGTTTTAAATCAATTATTAAACAAAAATATCCAAACTATAATGATTTTGAAAATGAAGTAAAAGATAGTGTTATTAGACAAAAACTAATCAAAAAACTTGTTCGTGGGCAACTTGCTATTGCTACAATTGATGATGTAAAGTTATATTATGAAAAAAATATTTCACAATATCAAACTTCAAAATATTTTTATGTGACTCAATATAGCTCTTCAAATAAAGAGGATTTAATTGAAAAAATTTCAACACCAATGAAGGTTATACCAGCAGTAACAGTAAGTGAACTAAAAATTGATAGTAAAGATATTAATGCACAACTACAATATGTTTTAACTACTACTAAAAATAGATCTTTTACTCCAATATTTACATTGAATAATCAATATATATCTTTATATATAAAGAATAGAGAAGGAAATGAGGCTATAAA
This sequence comes from Aliarcobacter sp., assembly GCF_041672065.1. Taxonomy (NCBI): domain Bacteria; kingdom Pseudomonadati; phylum Campylobacterota; class Epsilonproteobacteria; order Campylobacterales; family Arcobacteraceae; genus Aliarcobacter; species Aliarcobacter sp. Next base: position 4,625 of record NZ_JBAZAH010000025.1, read on the forward strand.
TTTTGATATTGTAAAAGATAGAATTTTTAATGAAATTATGGAACAAAGAGAAAAAGTGTTTTTAGAACAACATTTTGAAAAACAGAAATTAACAGCAGATATTAAAGTAATAAGATAAGGAGTAAATTAGATGTCAAATAATATGTTTGAAATAGTTATAGGATTAGAAGTTCACGTACAATTAAATACAAAAACAAAACTATTTTGTTCTTGTGCAACAAGTTTTGGAGAAGAGGCAAATAGTAATACTTGTCCAACTTGTCTAGCACTTCCAGGAGGACTTCCTGTTTTAAATAAAGAGGCAGTTCATAAAGCTATTATGCTTGGAACTGCACTAAAATCAAAGATAAACAAAGTCTCAATTTTTGATAGAAAAAACTATTTTTATCCAGATTTACCAACTGGTTATCAAATATCACAATTAAGCATCCCAGTTGTTGGGCTTGGTGAATTAACTATTGATTTTGCTGATGGAAGAAGTAAAACTATTGGAGTTACAAGAGCTCATTTAGAAAATGATGCTGGAAAAAATATCCATAGTGGTAACCACTCACAAGTTGATTTAAATCGTGCAGGAACACCTTTGCTTGAAATTGTTAGTGAGCCTGATATGAGAAGTGCTGAGGAAGCTATTTTATATCTTAAAAAACTTCACTCAATTGTAAGATATTTAGGAATTAGTGATGCAAATATGCAAGAAGGAAGTTTTAGATGTGATGTTAACGTATCTATAAGACCAAAAGGGGATACTAAATTTTACACAAGATGTGAAATTAAAAATATGAACTCATTTAGATTTATTGAAAAAGCAATTGCATATGAGGTAAATAGACAAATAGAGGCTTGGGAAGATGGAGAGTATGAAGAGAAGATTGTTCAAGAGACAAGACTTTTTGATACAGCTACAGGAGAGACAAGATCTATGAGAGGAAAAGAGGATGCTGCTGATTATAGATATTTTCCAGATCCAGATCTGCTTCCTTTAATTATTAGTGATGAGATGATTAAAGAGTACTCTAAAATTCCAGAACTTCCAGATGAGAAAAAAGAGAGATTTGTAAAAGAGTATGGACTAAAAGAGTATGATGCTTCTGTTATAACTTCATCTTTAGAGATGGCAAACTATTTTGATGAGATGATGAGTGAAGGAATTAGTGCTAAAAATGCTACAACTTGGCTAACAGTTGAACTTCAAGGAAGATTAAAAGAGGGGATTACTATTGAGCAATCACCAATTGATGCAAAAACACTAGCTACAATTGTAAAAAGAATAGAAGATAGTACAATCTCTGGAAAAGCCGCTAAAGAGGTTTTAGATTATTTAATTGAGAATAGTTCAAAAAATGTTGATGAAGCAATTGAGAAGTTAGGTTTAAAGCAAGTAAGTGATGATGGAGCAATATTAACTATTATTGATGAAATTTTAGCTTCAAATGCAGATAAAGTAGCAGAGTACAAAGCTGGAAAAGAGAAGATGTTTGCATTCTTTGTAGGTCAAACTATGAAAGCATCTAAAGGGAGTGCAAATCCTCAAAAAGTAAATGAACTAATTAAAGAGAGATTATCAAAATAATGCAAAAAGGTAAGATTGCAGTTATAGGTGCTGGAAAATGGGGACAAGCTCTTCATTTTGCACTAAGTGCTAAACAAGATTGTTATATTACTTCAAGAACAAAAAGAGAGATTAAAAACTTTGTTGATTTAGAGTTTGCACTATCTTGTGAATATTTAGTAATTGCAATCCCAGCTCAAGAGATAAGAGCTTGGTTAGAAAACAACTTTGTTTTTAATAATCAAAAAATATTAGTTGCAAGTAAAGGAATAGAGGCTTCAAGTGGAGATTTTTTAAATGAAATCTATGAATCTTTTGTTCCAGATAAAAATATTGGATTTATCTCAGGACCATCCTTTGCTGCTGAGGTTATACAAGCTCTTCCTTGTGCCCTTGTAATAAACTCAAAATCAAAAAAACTATATAGACAATTTAGCCCTTTTTTCCCAAATTTTATAAAAACTTACTATAGCTCTGATGTAATAGGAGCTGAAATTGCAGGAGCTTATAAAAATGTTCTTGCAATTGCAAGTGGAATTTGTGAAGGTTTAAATCTTGGAAAAAATGCTCAAGCATCTTTAATTGCAAGAGGTTTAGTAGAGATGCAAAGATTTGGAAAACATTTTGGAGCAAAAAACTCATCATTTTTAGGTCTTAGTGGTGCTGGAGATCTATTTTTAACAGCAAATTCAACTATGAGTAGAAACTTTAGAGTAGGTTTAGGCTTAGCAAAAAATAAAGAGCTAAAAGATATCTTAGAAGAATTAGGGGAGGTTGCAGAGGGTGTTAAAACAGCTTATGCTATTGATAAACTTGCCAATAAACATAATATTTATACACCAATAGCAAAAGAGATAAAACTAATTTTAGATGGTAAAAAACCTCAAGATAGCCTAAAGGATTTATTAAAAAACTAAAGGAGTTAAAATGAAAGCTTTTGTAGTAGAAAAAGATGAAAATGGAAACATCTCTTCAAGTGTAAAAGAGATAGAAAAACCAATATGTGGTGAAAATGAAGTTATTATAAAAGCTACATATTCATCTTTAAATTATAAAGATGCTCTTAGTTCAATTGGGCACCCTGGAGTTACAAAAAAATTTCCTCATATTACTGGAGTAGATGTTGCTGGAATAATAGTTGAAACTAAATCTTTAAAATTTAAAGTAGGGGATAGAGTATTAGTAACTGGTTATGATTTTGGAATGAATAGTAATGGTGGACATAGTCAATATGTAAAAGTACCATCAAACTGGGTAGCAAAAACTCCTGATAAATTAAGTGATAAAGATATAATGATTTATGGTACAGCAGGATTAACTGCAGCACTAAGTATCAATGAGATTACAAATCATATTAAAAATTTTAAAGGTAGCCATATTTTAGTTACAGGTGCCACAGGTGGAGTTGGTTCTTTAGCGGTTACTATTTTAAATAATTTAGGATTTTATGTCATGGCAGTTACAGGAAAAGAGAGTAGCATTGAGTTTCTAAAAGATATTGGAGCAAAAGAGGTTATTTTAAGAAATGATTTCCTAAAAGATAGTCAAAAAGCTCTTTTACCTACAAAATATAGTGCTGTAATTGATACAACTGGCGGAGAAATTTTATCAACAGCTTTAAAACAGACAAACTATGATGGAGTTGTTACTTGTTGTGGACTTACATCATCAAGCGATTTACATACAAATGTATTCCCTTTTATTTTAAGAGGTGTTAGATTAATTGGGATTGATAGTGTTGAGTGCAGTTTAGATAAAAAACAAGATGCTTGGGAAAAATTGGCATCAATATATAAAGTTGGTAATTTAAATTTAATTACTAAAGAGATAAAACTAAATGATATAAAAGATGCCTATTCAAATCTTTTAAATTCAAAGGCTGTTGGAAGATATTTAGTAAAGATAGATAATTAAAATGGGATTTAAATCCCATTTTTAATTTGTTAAAACACCCACCCCACTTGAACTAAAAACTTACTATTTTTATGATTTGTATATTCACTACTTATTGGTTTTGAGTTTAAATTCCAAGCTATTTGTGTTCTTAAAAAGAAATCATCAAATGATGAGTAATATCCCAAACCAATATCTTGTAGAGTTTTTCTTTGAAATGTTGTATCAAGATTTTTTTCTTGATATACATTTCCCATATCATAAAAGAGTCCAACTTTGTGATTATATGAAGCAATATTAGGAAGTTTTGAAAATAGTTCAAAGCTTGCTATATATCCATTTTCTGCACTTTGTTCACTATATGGATATAGTTTAACTGCATTTGGTCCACCTAAACTTAAATCTTCACTACCATCTAGGTTTTTATTTCCTAATACTTTTTGAGCTGTTAGGTTTGTATTTAGTGAGAATATCTCATTAAAGTATATATCATTTGAGATATATGTATCTACTTTATTATAGTTTCCATTATTTGGATTGCTATTTTTTGAGCTTAAGTGTCCAGTTGTTAAATTTAAATTTGCAAAGACTCTAGCTGGTAAAGTTCCAATAGAGTAATTTTTATCATATTCTAAAGTAGTTACAAATGAGTTTATAGATTTATCTTCATCTTTATTTCCACTCATATAATCATTCATATCTTTATGATAGTATTTACCTTTTAAGTATAAATTCTCATTTGTAGATCTAAGAAGTGGATAAGATAATCCAGCTTCATATATATTTGAGTTACCTTTTGCATCTAAAGATTTATACTCTTCTACTAAATTATAGTTTGTTCTTGTATATGCAAAGTCTGATTTTAAACCATAAGAGTTTAAAGGCAATTCATAAGCTATTTTTCCATTTTTTAAATCAGCTCCATTTGAAACTAAACCAGAGATAGATATTTTATCACCTATATTAAAAGGGCTATTTATATTTATCAAACCTTGAACTCTATTGTAACCTGTGTATCTACTTCCATAGTTATCTGCTACTATATATCCATCTACTCTTTTTGTAGAAGTTGTATCTATATTTAAATTACTACTCCCTACTTCTTTGCCAGCTTCAACTACAGAGTTAGATACTTCTACTCCATTTCTATCATTTATTAAAAGTAGTACTCTTTCTATATCTTTAACATTTATAATACCATTTGATTTTGCATTATCTAAAATAGCTTGTAAAGAGTTATCATTTACAAGAGAGTTATTATTTAGTTTTATCTCTTGATATTTACCTTCAATTATTGATATAAAAAGGGTATTATCATTTTTAACTAAATCTTGTTTACCCAAATATGCACGTGCAACAAAGTAGCCTTTATCTCTATAAACTTTTGTAACAACTGCTAATACTTCTTGAATTTGATTAAAACTTAACTCTTTTCCTGCATAAGCTTTTAAACTCTGTTTTAGCTCTTCATTAGAAATAGCACTATTTCCAGCAAAAGTAAAATCTTTTATAAATACCGTTTTAGAGCTATCGCTACTTTTTAAACTATCATTTTCTATACCTTCAATTTTTATATCATCTTTTTTTAAAGTTGGTATATCTCTTGGTGCTTGAATTTGTTTTTCTATATTTCCACTATTTATTATAGGTGTTGCTCCTAAAAGAGCAACACTACTTAGTATTGATAAACCAAATATTTTAATTATATTTCTCATTTTATAATATCCTCTTCATTTGCTATATTTTCAGGCATTTTTACACCACCATTTATAACTCTTGTTTCATCTACACCATTAAAAGATAGAGTTCTTATATTGCTATTTAAACTATTTGGCAAACTTTGGTTTGAAGATGAGTTTGAGTTTGAGTTAGTACTAGGCTCTATACTAGCTACTACTCTTTGTACTTGTTCATCTACTTTTGGTTTTTGATTATTGTCTGTTGGTGTTGGATTTGGTGTTGGATTTGGTGTTGGATTTGGTGTTGGTGTTGGTGTTGGTGTTGGTGTTGGTGTTGGTGTTGGATTTGGTGTTGGATTTGGTGTTGGTGTTGGTGTTGGTGTTGGTGTTGGTGTTGGTGTTGGTGCAACATAAATTACCCAAGAACCATTTTTAAGTATAGGAGTTCCTTTTGCTAAAGTGCTATCAGCAGTTATGCTCCAACCTGCATTTTTAAAAGTATTTATATCTTCTAGTTCGGCTGTTGTTTTTCCTATACCTAAACCATTATTATAATTTGGATTTTTTGTTTTATCATAAAAAGAGTTTGTGATTGTTTCTGTTCCAAAATAATTATACCCAACTAAACCTCCCACCTGAGTATTTCCAGTTACAAAACCACTTGCATATGAATTTATGATTGTTTTTTGATTCATTCCAACTAAACCTCCTATATTTTGACCATTTCCACTTACATTTACATTTGTATAAGAGTTTGAAATTGTTCCAGAGTTACTCCCCGTCAAACCTCCTATATTTATATCATTTCCAATTACTGTTCCAGTAACGTAGGAATTTGTAATATTAGTAAAATAATTAGCCCCAACTAGTCCTCCTGTAAAACTTCCTCCAGTAATATTTACATTTAAAAGTCCAATATTTTGAATATTTGAACCAGATTGGGTATGACCAAATAATCCAGATAAATATTCATTTGGTCTATTTATATATAAATCTGAAATAGTATTTCCTAAACCATCAAACTGAAATAGAGCTCTAGTTGCATTTTTACCTATTGAATTCCACCCCAATCCACCGTTTGCTGTATTACTAGCTAAATTTATATAATCAGCAGTTTGATTGCTAAGATTATTTATTAAATTGAAATAGTATCCACTAGTTACAACATTTGAATTATTTATATTTTGCAACTGTGTCCAGTTTGTAACAGTATATGGATTAGAAGAAGTTCCAAATCCACCAGAAAAAAGTATAGATTTAGATTTATCTTCATCTCTTGTAACATCAACTAAATATGGCAATAGTACTGTTTCATATCCTTCAACACTATCTCCAGCTCCAGTTGTTCCCCAGCCACTAACATTTGAAAATGAAGATAATATTTCTGCTTTTGTTTTTCCATAAGAACTATCATCCATAGAGTTTGTATTTGTCTCTCTATCATAATATGAGTTTGTAATTGTTGCATAATTCAATCCAACCAATCCACCTGTATTATCACCACCTCCTCCTCTGCTTGCAGTTCCACTTGCATATGAATTTTCTATTATTCCTTCATTCCATCCAACCAATCCACCCACCAAAGAACCACCAAGACCACCCACTGAACCAAGAGAATATGAGTTTTCAATTGTTCTATCATTAGCTCCAACCAATCCACCTACATAAGAAGTAGTACCACCTCTTACAGTTCCACTTGCATATGAGTTTGAAATTGTTCCACTATTTTGTCCAACCAATCCACCTACATTATTATTTCCAATAATATTTATATTCTCTAATCCAATATTTTTTATAGCTGCTTTTTCTATATAGCCGAATAGTCCAATATAACCTTGAGTTGGTCTGTCTATATATAAATCAGAAATAGTAAAACCTTTTCCATCAAATGTTCCTGTAAAAATATTTGTACCATTTCCTATTGGATTCCAACCAGCTCCACTATTTCCCATATATCCAGTTGTTGAGCTATTTATGTTGTTTAAAAGATTAAAATAGTAACTATTACTTACAATATTTGAGTTATTTATATTTTGTAACTGTGTCCAGTTAGTAATAGTATATGGATTTACTGCTGTTCCAAATCCACCAGAAAAAAGTATAGATTTAGATTTATATTCATCTTTTGTAACACCTACTAAATATGGTAATAATAATATCTCATATCCAGCAACACTACTTCTTCCACCTGTTGTTTCCCAACCAGTTTTTCCAGAAAATGCACTTAAAATCTCTGCTTTTGATTTTCCGTAAGAACCTATAGAATGTATGCTATTATCATACCAAGAGTTTGTAATTGTTCCATAAAAATTGTATCCAACCAATCCTCCCACATTATTACTTCCATTTACAGTTCCTGAAGCATAAGAGTTTGAAATTATTCCATTATCATTAAATCCAACCAAACCTCCAATACTATAATCTCCATTTACAGTTCCAGTAGCATATGAGTTTGAAATTATTCCATTATCATTAAATCCAACCAAGCCTCCTACAGAATTAGTTCCATTTACACTTCCAGTAGCATAAGAGTTTGAAATTGTTCCATTATCATTAAATCCAACCAAGCCTCCTACAAAATCACCAGTTCCACTTACAGTTCCAGTAGCATAAGAGTTTTCAATTCTTCCCAGAAAATTATATCCAACCAAGCCTCCTATTAAATCAGTTCCACTTACAGTTCCTGAAGCATAAGAGTTTGAGATTATTCCATTATCAAAATTTTGTCCAACTAAGCCTCCTATAATTTCAACTCCACTTACAGTTCCTGTAGAATATGAGTTTGTAATTGTTCCATCAAAATTGTATCCAACTAAGCCTCCTATAATTTCAACTCCACTTACAGTTCCTGTAGAATATGAGTTTGAAATTGTTCCACTATCATTTCTTCCAACCAAGCCTCCTGCATTATTAGCAGTTCCACTTACAGTTCCAGAAGCATATGAGTTTGTAATTGTTCCAAAATTATATCCAACCAATCCTCCTACATAATGAGTTCCATTTACACTTCCAGAAGAATATGAGTTTGAAATTGTTCCAGCATTTACTCCAACCAAACCTCCTACAGTATCAGTTCCATTTACACTTCCAGAAGCATATGCGTTTGAAATTGTTCCATTCTCATTTACTCCAACCAAACCTCCTACCCGCCAAAAACCAATAATATTTACATCTTTAATCCCAATATTTTTTATAGTTGCATTGTTTGTATATCCAAATAATCCAACATCATATTGAGAAGGACGATTTATATATAAATTTGAGATAGTAAAACCTAAGCCATCAAATGTTCCATTAAAATTATTTGAATAATCTCCTATAGGATTAAATCCTGTTGTTCCCCAATTTGCTGTATCTGTTTTTGTAACACCTGCATCTATATTACTTCCTAATTCATATTTTCCATTTAGTGCTGTATTCATCCATTGAAGTTGATACAGATTATTTACTACTACTTTTCCATTTGTATCAAATACTACTTTATCTGTTGTATTAGTTGCATTAAAATATACTCCACCATTTGTTTGGTTTGTATTATTTATTGTTGCGTTTACATTTATACTATCTGCTTCTAATTTTAACTGTTTATCTGTACTCCAAGTGATATTTTGATTTACAGTTATATTGTTATCTGCTTGTAAGTGTACATTTGTAGTTTCTAAATTATTTTGAATGGCTGTTGCACTAACACTCTCTCCTGTAAGAACACTTCCACCTGTTGATTCTATTTTCATATCAGTAGGATCTAGTAACCAATCTTTTGCAACAACTTTTGTATTTGAAGTAACATTTAATTTCTCTCCACTTGTTTCAACAAAAGAGTTTTTAGCAATTATGCTTCCATCTACATTTGTTGTTCCTCCGTGAGCAAATAGTATTACTTCACTTTGTGTTAATTCATCTAAAGAGTTTGCTTCTATTATTCCACTATGATTTACAACACCTTTAAGCAATTCATCTTTTGCATTTGTTGTAAGATATATTTGTCCACCATTTGCAACTATAAGGTTTTGATTATCTACAAGGGCATCAAGTACACCTTTATTTACTTTCAAAGATATATTTTGATTTTCATTTAAAGTTAAAGTTACATCAGAAGCACCTATTAAGTTTATAGTTCCTTTATGTACTTCTATTTTCCCTTTATTTGTTACACTATTAGCTATAAATGTTGCATGAGTATTTGCTAGAGATTTTATCTCTCCTTCATTTACTATAGAGGCATTTGAGTTACCTTTGAAGTTATAGTTTCCATTATTAAAATCTTCATTTGAGATATCTTTTGTAGAAGCAACAATTCCTGCAGTGTTTACTTTTGCATTTTTACCAAACAAAACTCCATTTGAGTTTACAAGCCACACTTGTCCATTTGCGTTTAATGCTCCATCTATAATAGATTTTTCATTTCCAATTACTCTATTTAGAGTTATAGAGTTTACATTTGGTTGATTAAAGTTTACAGTTTCATTTGATTTTATAGAAAAATCTTGCCAGTTTATTATGGCTTTATTTGAGCTTTGATTTATATTTGTAGTATTTGCATTTTGAGAAATAGTTGCAGTTCCACTTACAACTGTTCCTCCACTTGGGGCACCATACAGATTTGAAGCAACTACTAGTGAGATAAGCCCACCTTTTAATATTCTAAATCGGTTTTTATAATACATATCTTCTCCTTACTCTATTTCTATATCACTTTTCTTAATTATAGATAAAGAGTGTGATGAAGTGTGATGTTTTTAGACTTTTTTTAAGAAATTTGGAAATTTTTAAATGGAATTTGAAAAAAGTTTAAAACTATCTATTTTTTTGCTATTTTATAAAACTTAGCATTTGTAATATTTTGAAGAAACTTTGGTTCAATCTCATGTAGTGCGATAATATTTACAAAACTATTATCCATATACCAACCTTTTCCAGTGTCAATTATTTTTTCTGTTTCAAATAGCTCTAATAACTCATCTTTTGAAACAATAATATCTTCCAAGCTAACTCCTAAATATATAGTTAGATCTTAATCCAACTATCTTCATCATCTATTTCAAACTCTTCTTCTAGTTCATATATAATAAAATTGCAAATCCCCTTATTTGCAATCTCAATGTTTTGATAGTTATGATTTATATAATTAATTAACATGTAATATCCTATAAATTGTTTCCTAGAAGTGAATTATAGAAAAAGAGTGTGATGAAGTGTAAAGTTTTTAATAAAAAAATAGTTAAATTTAAGATTTTAACTATTTTTTAAAATGTAGCCAACACCATAAACATTTAAAATAGTATCTTTTGGAAGTTTTTTTCTTAAGTTACTAACCAAAGATTTTACACTATCAAGTGATACTTCAACAAAAATATCACTCCAGCAATGAGACATAATATCTTCAATAGTTATATCTTTATTTCTATTTATTATAAAAAGTTCTAACAAAGAGAGCTCTTTTTTACTAAGTTTTAGCTCAATATTTTTATTATAGAGTTTTTTACTAGTTTGATTAAAATATATATTTTCATCAAATCTTACTATTTTTTCAGAGCTTCTTAATAAATCAATAGAGATTTTATCAAGCATATCTTTTATTTTCTTCAAAGTTGCTGGTTTTATTAAATAGTAATTTACATCTATGTTTATGGCTTCCAAAAGTAAACTGTCGTTTGAGTGTGCAGTTATTAAAACTATTTTTGTTTTATAGTCATTTTCTCTTAAAATTTTTGTTAATTCAATTCCTGTTAAATGAGGCATATAAATATCAAGTATCATAACATCAGGTTTATATTGTTTATATATTTCTAAAGCTTCTTTACCATCATTTGCAGTAAAAACCTCTTTAAAATAGCTAGAAAAATACTCCAACATCTCTTTTTGAATAGCTTTATCATCTTCAGCATAAAGCAATGTAAAATTTTTTAAATTTTCTCTCAAAACTCTTTTCCTTTTGGTATTTCTAATATAAATTTTACTCCATTATCTACAGCTTTTACTTTTATATCACCTTTGAAACTACTTTGTATAATAAGTTTAGAGATATATAAGCCCATTCCAGTACCTCCACTTTTATGTTTTGTTGTTAAATATGGTTCAAATATTTTATCTATAATATCCTCTTTTATACCACCAGCACTATCTTTTATAGATATAAAATAGTGAATATCATCTTCGTAAATATCTATATTTATATATTTTTTTTCTATATCTCTTGCTTTAAATATATCTATTGAATTTGATAATATAGATATTATAACTTGCATAAACTCACTTTCATAAGCATTTATATAAATCTCTTTTTGATTTAGATTTACCTCTATATCTACTAATAAAGTATTTAAAACCTTTAAACTTTTATTTATAGAGTTTGATATTTCAAAACTCTCTTTAGATTTGTGTGGATTTAAAAACTCTCTAAATGTATCTATTGTATTTGACATATGATATACAGCTTGTGATATATCATCTAATCTATTTTGTAAATATTGTTCATCATATTTTTTAAGTTCAATACTTCTATCTGTATTTAAAACTATTGCATTTATTTTCATAAGAGGTTGTCGCCATTGATGTGCTATATTGTCAATCATTTCACCCATAGAGGCAAGACGATTTTTTTGCATAATCTCTTTTTCATATAAAATTCTTTTTTCAAGCTCTTCTTCGATTTTTTTTACCATTTTTACTGCACTATTATTTATTACAGAGATCTCATTTTTAAACTCATCTTCTTTTAAGGTACTATTTTTTTCTAAGCTATAATTTTTCATACCCTCTTTCAATTTTATAAGTGGCTTTAGATTATATTTTATTAAATATGAAGATAATAATAGAGAAAAAATAAAGAAGATAGCAATAAAAATTAAAAATTGATAAAATTCTGTTAAAAGTTTTGAGTAAATAGAAGAAAAAGTATAAAATACCTTTAACTCACCAAGTTTTGATTTTAAAATAGTATCTTCCAAAATAGTATGATAAATTTTTAAATCTTTTATATCACTATTTATATTTTTATATACAATTTCATTTTTGCTATTTGTTACCTCAATTCCAACTAACTCTTTATGTAGTTTGATACTATCATTTACAATCTCTTTTATATTGTTTTCTAAACCTAGAGTTAAATTTATAGAGATTACTGGAGCTATAGTTTTTATAATAGAATCTATCTTTTCATTTTGAAGTAAAACGAACTGGTTTGATACAATAGCGTAATTTTTATATATAAATATTGATATAAAAATAGTAAAAACAAAAATATTGATAATAGCTATTTGAGTTACAATACTTAAATTTCTCATCTTATTTTTACCACACTAAATATAGAGTTTTGAAGTTCGATTTTACTATTTTTTAAAGCTTCAATATTTAAAAGTATATCTACTTTTGAAGTTATGGATAGTCCAAAAATAACTCCTAAATCCAAATAGCTATTATCATAAGCAAAAGTAAGCCTACTATTAGAAGATAAAATTTTAGATATTTCTAATATTTTTTTATCTTTTCCTAATAATAAAATATATGCTGTACTTAATTTATTTGTATTAAATTCACTATATTTTAAACTATTTACTTTAAGATTATAATCTTTTAAAGATTTGTACTCTTTTTCTATTTTATCTTTTAAAATTTCTACTGCGCTGTAATCTATCTCTTCATATAAAATTGTAAGAACTACACTATTTTCTAATAGCTTATTTTCAAAATTATTGTCTAGTAATATAATTTTTGGAAATACTTTTGCTTGAAAATCTAAAAAATTTAGATTATATACACTATTTGCAAAGAGTGAAAATTGTAAGAATATTATGAAAAATATTTTTTTAAAAATCATAACTAAAACTTGTAAACCAAGTTCTTCCTTCTCTTAGCATCTTCTCATCTTTAGTTTTACTTCCGTAGTAATAGTAGTTTTGGTCAAATAGATTTTTAGCTCCAAACGATAGTTTAGAATCTTTTGAGAACCTATATGATAGAGTTAAATCTGTTAATAAAACATCATCAATCTCTGTTCCATTTAATAGATTTTTATCTCCATAATATCTTAAAAGTGGACTTATTGTAAATCTTGAGCTTATAGGATAAATAAATCCTAAAGTAGTTGTAAGTTTAGAGACAACAGGTGTATTAATATCAAAATTATAATAACTATTTTTATATTCAAAAATATTATAGCTACTATTTAAAAATAGTTTTGAACGATTTTCAAATAGTTTTGAATACTCTAACTCTAAACCATAATTCTTCTCATCATCATTTTTATTAATATATGTGTATTTATTTGTATCAAACTCTATTGAATCAATACCATTTTTATATATAGAATAAAATAGATTTAATTTAAGTTTATCTTTGTTATCACTGTAAATATATATTAATTCAGCACTTTCTATCTCTTCATTTTTTAAATCTTTATTACCATAAACTCTTAGATGCCCAACCATTGAATCTTCCATAGAAGATGGTGTTTTACTAGATTTTGATAGAATAAATTTATATATATTTTTACTGTCATTTGAATAAACTGTTCCTAGTTTAAAACTTTTAGCACTATCAAACTCTTTAAAATCATCAAGTTTTGCCAAAAAAGAGAAGCTTAGATTTTCACTATAAGAGTAAGTATCATTAAAATAATAAGAGATATTTGTTTTATCTTCTATATCTGAAATATTTCCATCTTTACCACTTAATTTTGTAAGATGAGGTGTATTTGGAATATATGAGCTTCCAATTAAACTTCCAATCTTATAATCTTCATCAACATTTGTATAAAAATCATTTTTTACAGTTGATTTTCTTGAAAGATGTACTCCAAAATCAATCTCATGATTATTAAAAGTACTATTTTTTATTAAAAAAGATAGATATTTATCTCTTTGTGCAAAATCTAAATTAAAATGTGGATTATATAAACCTAGATTATTTGGTTCGAGTTTATAGAAATATGTATTAAATTGATAATTATTTTGTAAAAAACCTATTTTTGATTCAAGAATATTATTTTGTGAAATATCTTGTACATATTTTAATTCACTTGTAATAGTTTCATACTTTGAATATCCATCATCATTAAAATCTAGTAAATTAAACATACCATAGTTATTTTGTCTATCACTTTTTATATATCTATTTGAAAACTCAAAATTATCATTTTTAAATGACAATAAAAATCCAACATCCTCTTTACCCTCTAAAGACTCTTTTTTTCTATCAAAAGAAGTTCCAAAAGCTTCACTAGTCAAAGTTGCACTTGGTGCATCTACTTTTTTATTATCTTTTAAATAGTAAAAACCTAATCCCATTTCAAATGAGCCCAATTTTTCACTTAAAGATAAAGATGTAAATCTTTTATCAAAGCTTCCTGTTTGAAAGCTAATATTATTTGAGTTTTTGATAGAACTTTTAGTGATTATGTTTATACTTGCAACAAAACTATATGGATTGTTTAATCCAAATGTTGAACCTTTTGATATCTCTATTCTATCTATTAAACTAATAGGAAAATTTTCAAAATTATTTGCGCCAATATTAATACCATCGATAAAAAATCCAACTTTTTCATATACAGAGTTTAAAGGTTGAGATTGTCCACGAACTGATATAAAAGGAGCAAATGCAGTTCCTGAGTATGTTTGAATACCTGGAATAAAATCTAAAGCCTCACCTAATGTATTTATTCCAAAAGATTCTAAATCAGAAGCATATAAAACAGTCATAGCAGTTGGTTTATAATCTATATTTAAATTAGTTTTATCTGTGTAGTTATTTAAATTATCTAATAAATTTTCTAACTCTTGTGAAAATGAGCTTATTGTGAAAGAGAAAAATAAGATAAGCTTTTTTAAATACACTTTTTATTCACCTAAATAATGATTTTTTAATATTATATTTTAAAAGAGTGATGAAGTGTGATATTTTTTAAGAAGATTTTTTAATTTACTATTTTGTAGTTAAATCGATATTATCTTCATTTTCTTCATCTAAAAGCTTTTGGCTATAGCTTGTTTCTCTTCCTGTTTTTAGAATTTTTGCTTGCTCTACCCACTGATTTGATCTAATATATCCTGGAAGTTGTAAAAAACTCTCAACCCAATCACAGTTTTTACTTGTCCAAGTAGCAATCTGATCATATTGATAAATACCCAAATCATAAAGCCTCTTTTCTAAATCTTCATTAATACCTTTAATTTTAATAAAACTATCTTTTTTTGCTGAAGCACTAAGAACCATTGGTTTTGCATCAAGAGAGGCATTTTTGTTAAAAATTGGATTTATTTTAACTCTTTTTTCTTCTATTTCTTGTGTACTTGAAGAGTTAGAGATAGGCTTAAATCTCTCTTTTTGTCCCCTTGAAATGAAATATCCAATTAAAATTCCTATTAACAAAACAAGAAATGGTTTTGAAACTATATATTCATAAACTTCTATCATAAAATATCCCCTGTGTTTATTTTAATAAATTGGTAATATTCTATATTATTTTAAATTAAAATGGTATTTAAATCTTTAATTAAACTCTAAAGTATCAATATCTACAAAAAAAGTATCACTTTCAAACTCATTTTCTAAAATTTGAACTAATCTTGCGTATCTTTTATATTTAACTGCACCTTCAAAAATTATATTATTATTCTTTACTACTATTTTTGAACCATTTTCCATATACTCTTTTAAGAAATCTATTATCTTATAAACTCTATTTGCAGTTTCAAAATCTATTTTTCTACTTTTATCAATAGTAATATTTTCATCTAAATTTATTTTAAGAGCCGTTTTAAACTCTTCTAAAACGGCATTTGTACTAAATGTTCCACTCAGTACAAGAAGATTATTTTGTTTTAAAATTGTATAGTCAGAATAGAGATATTTTTTTCCAAAAAAAATATTACTAAAATCATCTACATCACTGATTTTAAATTCATTTTTATCACTAAAAAACTCTTTATAATCAAAACTATAAATAGCTATAAAGTTTAATAAAATTGTAAATATAACCAATAAATATATTTTTCTAAAATTTGACATATTTAATTAAAAATCATCAAAATCAATGCTTCCTTTTGAATAGTTTACAACATTTCCTTCAAAGAAATTTGTTCTTTGATCATTAAATGAAGCATAACCATCAACCCAAGGAATAGGGTGTTTTACACTGTATTCTGCTTTATATCCAACAGCTTCAAGTCTTCTATCTGCTAAATATTGAATATATTGTGTGATTATTGCATCTGTAAAACCTAAAATTTGCCCTTGAGTAATATACCCACCCCAAGAAGATTCAAGTTCAACAGCTTTTCTAAACATTGCTCTAACTTTTTGCTCTAGCTCAGTTGTAAATAGATCAGGTCTTTCCTTTCTTACACTATTTATCATATTTTGAAATAGTAATAGATGCGTAACTTCATCTCTTTGAATAAATCTAATCATTTGAGAACTTCCAAGCATCTTACCACTTTTTCCAAGTGCATAAATAGCTGCAAATCCTGCATAAAAATATAAACCTTCAAGAATTTGATTAGCAAATAGTGCTAAAAGAAGTTTTTCATCTGTTAATTCACCTTGAGATAAGTTTTTATAAACTTCTGCAATATAAGTATTTTTCTCTTTTAATTTTGCATCTGTTTTCCACATATCATAGATTAAATCTGTGTTATCAGAGATTGATTCAACCATAACAGCATAAGATTTACTATGATTTGCCTCTTCATAAGATTGTCTAGATAAACAAGCATTTATTTCAGGTGCTGTTATATATGGATTTATATTATCCATTAGGTTATTTGTTTGTAAACTATCCATAAAAATAAGTTGGCTTAAAACCAAATCGTACATTCTTTTTTCAGCTGGTGTTAGATACTTATAATCTTTTGCATCTTGTGTCATTTGAACTTCTCTTGGAAACCAAGTATTTGCTTCCATAGTATCCCAAAGATTTAATGCCCATTGATATTTCATTTTAGTGAAGTTAATCATTCCATCACTATTTCCACCAAAAACTCTTCTTTCGTTTAACGATTCTTTTGAATTTGGGTTATATATAATTTTTCTTTCCATCTATTTTCCTTTAAAAAAATGTAAATGGTGTCTTTATTGACAACCAGCGCACTCCATACTTCTATCTTCTACATCATTTTTTGCTTCAGGACTTTGACTTCTTAAATAATAAGTTGATTTAAGACCTAGTTTCCAAGCTAAAGTATAAATTTCATGCAGATATTTTCCACTTGCTTTATCTAAACTCATAAAAATATTTGTACTTTGTCCTTG